>CAMTOT010000031.1 GCA_947074165.1 uncultured Bacteroidales bacterium | reverse complement strand
AGATCTACACCAGGACGTACCCTCTTTCCCTACACGACGCTCTTCCGATCTGGTTATCAATGGCGAGATATCTCTTATATCAGTAGGATCCGGTTCTGTTATTTTTGGTATAGCATTAAGTTATTCGATACATATATTGTCGCATACAAATCACTCATCAGACATGCGTCAGTTGATAAGGGAACTTGCATATCCTCTTACGGTAGGTAGTTTTACCACTATAGGGGCATTTGCCGGACTCATATTCACCAATTCAAAACTTCTGCAGGATTTTGGTTTATTTTCTTCTCTTACACTTATCGGTACTACGATTTTCGCGCTTGTA
Organism: uncultured Bacteroidales bacterium; assembly: GCA_947074165.1. GTDB lineage: Bacteria > Bacteroidota > Bacteroidia > Bacteroidales > JAUNSR01 > JAUNSR01. Next base: position 14,585 of record CAMTOT010000031.1, on the reverse strand, counting down.
TTTCTGCCTCACATGACCGGAATAAACGACAAAACCATAACAATAAGTAAACCGCTAAGATTTGTAAACCGGATTTCAAGTCTTCGACCAGACTACAGTAAATCTATTATTATTACACTTCTGGTAATGACCATTGTATGTGGGTTGTTTTATAACAATGTTGGATTTAACAGCAACATGATGGATCTTAACTATGAGCCAACACACCTAAAGAATGCAGAGTTAAGATTAAACGGATTTATAAAAGCCGGACAAGGAGAGTCAAATGTAATGTTTCTTGCATCTTCCCATACAGCTGAAGAAGCATCGCAAGGTTATAATAATATGTGCGCGATTCTTGATTCTATAAAAGAAATCGGACTTATTAAATCATACTCTTCAATTGCCAGATTCATAGTCCCTGACTCCGTACAAATACAACGTATAGACAGGTGGAATAAATTTTGGACAAATGATAAAATTGCGCATATTAAATCAGTCATAGACTCTGAATCTATTTTATACAATTTTGAAGAAAGCGCATTTGGTGACTTTTATGATATAATAGAAGCAGATTATAAAAGTGTTTCTTACACACAAAATGGACAGGCAGCTAATTTATTTCCTGACTGGATTTCTCCGGGCAATTCAATGACATCTTTTATTGCACAGGTGCGGCTTGATAACCAAAACAAGCAAACAATATATGATATATTGTCAGATACAGATGGCGTAATTGCCTTAGACCGTGCTTTTTTCGCAGGAAAAATGGTAGAAGACGTAAGTCATAATTTCTATCTAATTCTTTACATTTCCGGATTTTTAATATTCTTTGCGCTGTTAATCTCTTACGGTAGGATAGAGCTTACCCTTATATCTTTTTTGCCAATGTTTATAAGCTGGATACTTATTCTGGGAATAATGAGTTTCCTTGGCATACAGTTTAACATCGTTACTATCATACTTTCCACATTTATATTCGGAATAGGCGATGACTTCAGTATATTCATTATGGATGGCCTGCAGGGAGAATATAAAGACCGCAACCCTGTTCTTAATCATCATAAAACAGCCATTTTTTATTCCGCTTTTACTATTGTTGCCGGTATGGGTGCGCTTGTTTTTGCGAAACATCCGGCAATGCATTCATTAGGATTAATATCTCTTATCGGTATTCTTGTAGTTGTATTCGTATCATATACGATACAGCCTTTTATATATAGATTATTAATTTCGTCAAATACGAATAAGGGACTATTTCCTTATACATTAGTAAGTTTGCTTAACTCAGTCTACGCTTTCGGACTATTCCTGTTTGGTTGTTTAATAATAAAACTATGTATCATTGCCTTGTATTTGTTTCCCATTAAAAGCCAAAAAAGAAAAGACTTAATACATGGTATAACTCGATGCTTCATGAGTCGATTTGTTAAGATGATGTTATTTAATAAAATGATAAATATCAATGAGTCGGAAGAGTCTTTTGAAAATCCGGCAGTCATAATTGCAAATCATCAATCTTTTATTGATATCATAATGCTTCTTTCTCTTAATAAGAAGTTTGTAATGGTAACAAACGGATGGGTATGGCGCTCGCCTTTCTTTGGCCGGATAGTGCGCTATCTGGACTTTTATCATACCGAAAACGGATATGAGGAGCTTGTAGAGTCTCTTAAGCCAAAGATAGCCCAGGGATATAGCGTAATAGTTTTTCCTGAAGGTACGCGTTCCGAAGATTGTCGTATAAAGCGTTTTCATCGCGGTGCTTTTTATCTTGCCGAACATCTTAATATTGATATTATCCCTATTCTTATATATGGCAACGGGCTTGTATCTTCAAAAAGACAGCCGTTTTATATTAAGTCGGGTTTGGTAATATCTAAAATATTGCCTCGTATCACTCCTTGTAATGAATCATTTGGAATAGGTTACAGAGAAAGATCAAAAAAGATTGCGAAGTATTTTAGAAATGAATATTCAGATCTTTATGAACAATTCAACCGAACGTCAAATCCATACTTCCGCGAGATGCTTATTAAAAATTATATTTATAAAGGTCCTGTCCTTGAGTGGTATATGAGAATTAAATTAAGCATGGAAAAATGGTATGACAGGTATGATCGTATGCTTCCAAGAGAAGGGTTTATCGTGGATTTAGGATGTGGTTATGGTGCTATGAGTTATATGTTGTCAATGCTGTCAAACCGCAGGCGCATAATTGGAATTGATTATGATGAAGATAAAATCCAAACAGCAAATAACTGTTTCTCCAAAAATGAGAATATAGATTTCATTCATGGTGATATACGTGAGGTAGAGTTTCCGCCGGCTGATGCTTTTGTGATAAGTGATGTATTGCACTATCTTGACAGTGATAGTCAGGAAAAAGTTATAGAGCGCTGTATAGCCTCTCTTAATAAAAATGGTATGATAGTAGTTCGCGATGGCGATGCCTCAGATAAAGAAAAGCATGGTAATACGGAGATGACGGAAAAATGGTCTACCAGGATAGTCAAATTTAATAAGACAGACGGCCCTTTATGCTTTCTGTCTCATCAACAGCTTGAAGTAATAGCAAAAAAGAATAATATGAATCTTGATGTTATAGAGAGTGGTTCTATAAATAGTAATACACTCTTTGTACTTACCGGAAATCAAATTTAGTATGGATAGTAGATTCGATATTGTTATAATAGGGAGTGGACTGGGATCTCTGGAGTGTGGGCTTATACTTTCTAAAGAAGGGTATAAAGTCTGCATACTTGAGCAAGCTAATATTTTAGGCGGTTGTCTACAGTCTTTCAGCCGTAAAGGTAGCGTCATAGATACAGGCATACATTACATCGGGAGTATGGACGAAGGGAAAATAATGCGTCAGTATTTTAAATATTTTGGTATATATGATGATCTCTCGTTACAGAGGCTTGATGATGAGTTTGACATTATATATCCCGGATCTGACTCAACGAATAGTTATTCCTACATGCATGGATACGAAAATTTCAAATCATATATGATTAGTCACTTTCCGGGTGAAAAGAATGGCATAAATATATATTGCGATAAGATAAAAGAGATTGGAGATTCAATAAATGTGTCTGTTCATCAGTCTGGTAAATTTACATCTGGCTCAATGGAGTATTTAAGTGTTTCAGCCAGTGAATTTATAGATCAGTGTGTTTCCGATAAAACATTGAGATCGGTACTTGCCGGGACTAATGTTCTTTACGGCGGTGTAAAAGAGTCATCCAACCTATATCATCACGCTATGATAAACCATTCTAATATTGAGGGTTCATACCGGTTTATAGGGGGGACACAAAAAGTCGCTGACCTCTTTATTGGTAAAATAAAGGAGAATGGCGGAGAGGTGTACAATAATGCCAAAGTTATTAACATTATAGCCGATGGTGATGAGGTGAAATATGTTCAACTTGCCGATGGCCGACGTGTATCAGGAAAAGGGTTCATATCAGGTATTCATCCTGCTCTGACATTCAATATGTTGAGCCACACGCCTGTTATAAAAAAAGCATATAAGACACGATTAAATTATTTGCCTAATACATACGGTCTGTTCTCTGTATATATGCTAATGCCTCCATGTGAATTTAATTATATAAATCACAATCAATATTTTTTTAGAAATAACAATGTCTGGGATTCTGTTATTTCTTCATCAGACAAAAATGTAAAATCCGTAATGTTAAGCACACAGCAGTCTGTTACAGATAAAAAATATAGTGATGTGGTTACTCTGATGTCTCCGGTCTCATCATCTCTTTTTTCTCAATGGTCAGAATCATCACTTGGAAGAAGAGGAGAGGGTTACGAATCATTAAAAAAGGATTTAGCATCGCAAATAATCGATTTTTCATCTTGCTTTAATCCGGATATAAGGAATGCAAAATGTATATATACGGCATCCCCACTTACATATCAGCACTATACACAAACACCTGCTGGTTCAGCTTACGGATTCATAAAGGATTATAAATCAGCCATGGCATCTCTGCTACCGTCTAAAACGAAGATGAAAAATCTCTTTCTAACCGGTCAGAATCTAAATGTACACGGTGCGCTTGGCGTCACACTCTCAGCTGCATCTACGTGCGCTGAGTTTATAGGAGAGCAGTATCTGTCTAAAAAAATCGGAAATATATAAATCATGAAAAAGGCTCTGAAAATCACAATCAAAATTATATTTGCAGCAGTAGCGTCTATAATATGTATTCCTGCGTTTATTATGATTTACTTATATAAATCGGCTGATATGGGTACGCCTTCACTACATATTAAGAGCTCTGATTATATAGTAAGATCTGTAAATGATACACTGTGGTGCGGCAATTCATATTTATATTCCGATAAATCATCAGGTTTATGGGAGTTATATGTAACCGGAGGCTCTCAGCACAGAGGAGCTACGCAAGGGGCCCTTACATCCGGTCTTATGAGATATCAAGAGGATGTGTTTATAGATCAGATAAGAGAGATTATCCCTTCAGACGAATATTTGAAATTCTTGAGATATTTCATAATAATATTCAACCGTAATCTCGGTAAATATATACCAATGGAGTATAGAGATGAGATTGCGGCTATGGCTGAATTCTGTACAGACGAATATAACGCAATTGGCACTCCCTATGAGCGTCAACTCAACTATCACGGAGCTCATGATATAGGTCATACCATGCAGCAATATATGCTTGTAGGATGTAGTTCTTTTAGTTTATGGGGTAATAATACACAATCGGGAGAGATTATAACCGCTCGTAATTTTGATTTCTTTGTTGGAGATAATTTCGCGAAAAATAAGATTCTTACTTTTGCCGCGCCTGATAGCGGATACCGTTATGTTAGCATAGGATGGGCAGGCATGGTTGGTGTCCTTTCCGGGATTAATGAAAAGGGTCTTACAGTGACTATAAACGCCTCAAAAGGATCTGTACCCACATCTGCCGCGACTCCGGTTTCAATACTAACAAGAGAGATATTGCAATACTCGTCAAATATTGATGAGGCAGTAGTAATAGCCAATAAACGTAAGCTGTTTGTAAGCGAATCGATAATGATTAGTTCCGCTCTCGACGGGCGTACAGCTATCATAGAGAAGACTCCTGATAAGACCGAACTATACAAACCTCAGGGAGAAAAGATATTATGTACCAATCATTTTCAGTCTGAGGCTTTTGCTGCTGACAAATATAATCTTGATAATATAGAGTTTAGTGACAGTAAATATAGATATGAACTTCTTGAGGAGAAGATATCTGCTAGATTACCGTTAGATTATGAAGATGTGGTTTCTGTACTTCGCAATCGTTACGGGAAAGGCAATAAAGATATAGGGCTTGCAAATGAGATGACATTAAATCAATCAATCGTACATCACTCCGTAATATTTAAGCCAGAAAGTAATCTTATGTGGGTCACAACCACACCATGGCAATCCGGTGAAATGATATGTTATGATCTGACATCATTTTTTCACGAGGAGGGTTATCCTCGTAAAGTAGACTCTCTTAAAGTCGCATCCGACTCTTTATTTATGGCCGATGATTATCAACGTGTACTTGATTATCGTAAAGCAATAAAAGAGATAAATACCGCGATAAGCAATAATACTCAACTTACTAACGAATATATTCAGGGATTTTTGAAAATAAATCCATATAACTATTATACCTATCGTCTGGTCGGGGATTATTACAAATCTGAAAAAGAAATTCATAAAGCTCTTGACATGTATCGTCAGTCGTTACACTGTGAGATACCATATAAAAATGAGAGAATAGATATTGAAACATTAATTAAAAAGCTACAAAGACAATGATAAGAAATTCAGATATTCAGTTTCAGGATAAACAAAGTATAACCGATTTTCAAAATGAACGACTTTGTGAGACTATAGAGTATGTAGCGGCAAATTCTCCTTTTTATAAACGTATGTTTGAGGAGCATAATATTAATCCGCTATCTATAACATCGATAGATCACCTGAGCAAACTTCCTGTCACAACAAAAGAGGATCTGCAGAAATTTAATAATGATTTTATAGCTGTTGCTAAAAGTGATATTATTGATTACGTAACAACTTCAGGCACACTTGGAGATCCTGTAACATTTGCTCTTACAGATTCGGATTTGAGTCGTCTTGCTTACAACGAGGCTTTATCATTTACAACTGCCGGTTGCAATAAAGGAGATGTGCTTCAGCTTATGACTACAATAGATAAGCGTTTTATGGCAGGACTCGCCTACTTTATGGGTGCGCGTGAACTGGGTTGCGGTGTTGTCAGGGTTGGTAATGGTATCCCGGAGCTTCAATGGGATACAATACGAAGAATAAATCCTACAGGGTGTATAGTAGTGCCATCCTTTTTGACAAAGCTTATAGAATTCGCCAAAAATAATGGCATAGACTATCATAATTCCTCTTTCCGTCGCGCCATCTGCATAGGTGAAGCCTTAAGAAATGATGAGGGTAACTTTAATGCGCTTGGTATTCGATTATCAAAAGAATGGCCGGAGCTTGAACTATTTTCCACATATGCCTCAACAGAGATGCAGAGTTCTTTTACCGAATGTGAAGTTCATCATGGAGGTCATACTCCCGTAGATCTTATTGTCGTTGAGCTGCTTGACGAGAACAACGTTCCGGTCGCGGATGGTATGCCGGGCGAAGTTACCATTACAACATTAGGAGTGACAGGTATGCCATTGGTAAGATTTAAGACCGGCGATATATGCATAGGTATCAGCGCTCCTTGTAAATGTGGGAGAAACACTCTCAGATTAAGCTCCGTTATTGGTCGCAAAGGGCAGATGATTAAATACAAAGGCACAACGCTTTACCCTATTGCTCTTTATGAGATACTTGATAATGTGAGTGACGTCAAAAACTATATGATTGAAGTTTATACAGGCGAACTTGGTACAGATCAGATAGTAATAAAAGTGGGTAGCAATCGAAATGATGAGCATTTCGAGAAAGAGCTTAAAGACTTGTTTCGATCAAAAGTAAGAGTCGCTCCTGAGATTTGTTTTGAACCAATTGATTATATAGCAAAAAAACAGGCACCGGCAATGAGTCGTAAATTGATAAAATTTGTAGATTTGAGATAGAATTAATTAAAATTTATTTTATTATGAAAAAATCTATTATTCTCATTATTGCTTTTCTGTCGATTTTCTCAATGGCAGCAATGGCTAAGGAGAAAAACAAAAAAATGACAGTTGATTTTTACGGAGTGGATTTTTCGGAAGTGAATGTCATTGGTGCAAGTGAGTCTGACACAAAGTTTATAGAGGCATTCCGTGGTATTAACGGACTATTTGTTTCTGAACCTAAAAAGTATGATATCGCAGGTAAAATGAATCTTATTGTAAATAAAGTCTGTACAGACTATGCAGTACAACAATTGAAAAAACTTGAAAGTTATAGTTTTCAAAATAAGGAATTACAAGATGTCGATTTGCCAACAATCATAAAAGCTTATCCCGATACAGATGCGAATGTTCTTATAATAGTAGCCCGCAAGCTAAATAAGCCTGAAAACACAGGTTATTATACTGCCGTAATATTTAATGGTCAGACTAAAGAGATTATAGAACAAAAAGAATTTAAAGGGAAAGCCGGTGGATTTGGTCTTCGTAATTTCTGGGCAGGATCGTTATATAAAGGCATGGGTAATGCCCGATTTAATAATAGTAATAGTAGTAATGAGACAAGTCATATTGGCGATGATATCTATGAGATGTAATATTTTCGGGTTTAAGTCATGTTTCTTTTTTTGCTAATCAAAACCACAATATATCAGGTTCTCATAATCTGATATATTGTGGTTTTGATTTTTATTTAACAATTACAATACTATATGAAATATCAATTCAATATCGGAGATCATGTAATCTGGAATTCAGAAGCCGGCTATGTGACAGGAACGATAATACAAATACAAACTTCTGATTTTGATTATAAAGGGTATACTCATCACGCTACAGAAGAAGACCCTCAGTATCTTATTAAAAGTGATAAGTCAGACCATATTGCGGCCCATAAAGGGAGAGTGCTAAAAAAAATATAACTATATGCTTTTCATATCTGCATAAATCGAATATATTCACTTTATATAATTATCCTGTAAGTCAATACCTATGAATCGAATGAATCTAATATCAGTTATGCTGACAGCATTTGTCGTGTCAGTTACCGGCGTCGCAGCTAAAAATAACTATCACAACCGAAGCCTATCAGATGCCCTTTTCGGATTTGAAAATCTGCAAGACTCAACACGAACTAAAGTATGGTGGTTTCACGGAGAAACCGAAACGACAAAAGAAGGTATAACAGCCGATCTTGAAGCATTCAGGTCTGCAGGTGTTGGAGGTGTGGTTTATTATGACCAGTCGCATGGAAAAGCGACAGATGCACTGCCCGGATTTACCGACGAATGGTGGGATATGCTAGAGTTTTCCTCTAAAGAGGCAAAAAGATTAGGTTTAAGTTTTGAAATACACGTATCTAATGGCTTTGTTGCGGGTGGTCCGTGGATTGATTATCAAAACGCTATGAAAAGACTTTGCGCCAACGAGATGATTGTAGATGGCGGAAAGTATTTTGAAGGGAAGATAGCTCCTCCCGCAAGTCGCTACAATTATCATGAAGATGTGTCAGTGATAGCTGTTCCTATAGATTGCAATCATTCAATATCACGATTTGAGAAGTTTCAGATTAATTCAAATGTAGTAGACATAGCAATCGATAATATATTTGATGCATCTTCAACGACACTTACACGAATACCGGTCAGGAAAAATGGCAGTGTGTATATAAATATGAAATTTGATGATGATTTCACAGCAAGATCAATAAGTTACGAACTACGTCCGCAAGGTAAAGCCACTACAAGCGCGACTAATGTACCTGCTCCACCGGCAGATACATTTGTAGGGACAGGATACCGTATTTTACCTGTTATCGGACAGCTTGAGGCATCCGACGACGGAGTAAATTACCGAAAGATATGTGATCTGCAACCTATATACCGCGCTCATGAAAGCTGGCGACAAAAAACAATCTCTTTCGAAGCTGTAAAATCTAAATATTACAGACTTAATCTTCATGATTGGTGGGATGATCTAATGGGGAATAAAGACTTACAAATAGGTAAAGTACAGCTAAGTTCTTTTGCCAAAGTTGATTGCTGGGAAGAGAAAGCTGGATTATACGCTGAATATATCGATAATGAAAACACTCCGCAGTATAACAAAAAAGAGGTGTTTGACTCTCAAAAAATGATCGACCTTACAGCTCTTACAGACAGTGACGGTACTCTCCGATGGAACGCGCCAAAGGGTAAATGGTTGATAATGCGTCTGTCAGCTGTAGCAACAGGAGCAAAAACAAAACACGGCAGGTCTAATCTTCTCGGACTTGAGTGTGATAAATTATCGCGTGACGCGGTCATTCTTCATTGGCTTAACTATCCGCACAAGATTATGAGCGAGTTAAAAGAAAGAGGTTGTGATAATATATCCGGCATAGCGATGGACAGTCATGAAGCCGGAGCACAAAACTGGACTTCCGGCTTTCTTGATGAATTTTTGAGAAGACAGGGATATGACATGACGCGCTATTTACCGGTAATGGCTGGATATGTTGTAGATGGAGTTAAGGAGTCAACCGGATTTCTATTTGATGTAAGAAGAAACATTGCAGACATGATCTCCGACAATTATTACGGTACACTTGACAGTCTCAGCAACGCCTCCGGTGTAACTCTCACAGCACAGGCAATAGGCAACGCGCTGTGTATAGCTGGCGATCCTATACAAGCGAAAAGTAAGGTAAAAAAGCCTCAGGGCGAGTTCTGGGGTATTCATCCTGATGGCAATTACGACATAAAAGAAAGCTCTTCTTCTGCTCATCTTTACGGTAAGCAGATAGCCTCAGCAGAGGCCTATACGGACATAAAATATAGCGCATCACTTGCAGATCTGAAATCGCTTGCCGACTATGCTTATGCATTTGGTATAAATGAGTTTGTTGTTTGCGCTTCTGCTTATCAACCATGGACAGACCGTTTCCCCGGTAGCACGGGCGGCGGACGGCATTATGCAATAAACAGAAATAATACATGGTGGGACTACAGCAGACCATTTTGGGACTACCAATCACGCAATGCTTATATTATGCGTCAGGGAGTGAGCAGCTCGGCGCTTTGTGTGTATCTTGGCGAGAATGCTCCTGTGAAAATACTTACATATCGCCTTCCTGATATTCCCGGCGGATTTGATTTCGATGCTTTCAGTTCCGATGCTTTATTTACCAGAATGGATGCCATTCGAGACAAAATAGTATTACCTGATGGCGTAAGTTATGAGATGATGATATTGCCACGTAGTGGAGATATAACATTATCGGCTCTTCGTAAGATTTTTGTGATGGTAAATAAAGGTGCTAAAGTTTACGGTCCTCGTCCGGAAAGTTCAGGTTCGGCCAAAGATATTGAATATCAGAACGAATACAATACTATAGTAAGGAATATGTGGGGCAATAAAAGGACAGCAACCGGAGTCAATAAATGTGGCGATGGCTATGTGTACTGGGGTATGCCGCTTGAGCAGGCGCTTACCGGTGCCGGTATCTCACCCGACATAGAGTTATCTAAAGGTAATACTAAAAATAATAAGATATATTTTAAGCACCGTTCACTACAAGACGCGGAGGTATATTTTCTTGATAACCATAAGGATGAGGCGGAAAGTAATATATTTACATTTCGTGGTAAAGGACAATATGTACAATTATGGAATACAACAACACGTGAGCGTTTTAATGTACCTGTTATGAAGCAGAATGAGAATAGTGTAACGGTAGATCTTTGTATGGCTCCTCGTGAATCTTTTTTTATTATTTTGACTGATAATCAGGATAAACTATTAACTTTAAAAGCAAATAACATGCCTGTAGCTCAGGACATTTCAACACAATGGAGCGTTAATTTTGATACGGCTTTAGGTGGTTGCGGTGATGTAAACTACGCAAGGCTTACTGATTGGACAATGAGCGAAGATGAGCGAGTGAAATATTATTCGGGCAGTGCTTTATATACAAAGCTTGTTTCAATAGAGAAAAGCGATAAAAGTGTTATTCTGGAACTTGATACTCCGGGCGCGGCGCGTATCATGGTAAATTCACAAGAGGCAGGTATAGTCTGGTGTTCGCCATGGCAGGTTGATATAACAGATTATCTGAAGACCGGTGAAAATATTTTACAGATTCAGGTATGCAATTCCCTGACCAATCGTATGATTTGTGATCTTGGTTTGCCGCAAGAGAATAGAGTTACCTACTCATATCCGGTCATTGTAAAAGAAGGAGACTCTTTAATTCCATCCGGATTGACAGGTGCAAGACTTATATTTAAATAATGTATATCATTATATATTAGACGTTCAATTTTATATATGCTGCCTGATAAAGGTAAATTTAAGCGAGAGGAAAACCTGCAGAAATGTGGGTTTTTTCCGTTATAGGGCGTTACAATGTTAAAGCTATGAACCAAATATAAGTAAAATGCGTTTTATAGATAGACTTAAAAAATCTATTATGAAGAAATATGTTTGTACAGCGTGCGGGTGGATATATGATCCCGCGATTGGAGATCCTGATAGTGGTATAGCACCAGGTATTGCATTTGAAAATTTACCTGACGACTGGGTTTGTCCGGAATGTGGAGTCGGTAAAGATATGTTTGAGCCAGTTGATGAATAATCAATAATAAATAATAAGACTTAGAAAAAGGTTATAATTCAGAAAAGCAGGAAGGATAGCGAGAGAGCTAAACCTTACCTGCTTTTTATATTTTCAGCAAATCACATTATATGTCTGCCCGCTTTTTTACCTTACCACTCTTACGCCATAAATATTATGACTCTGTTTTTTGTCAGCTGTTTTAAATGACAGTTTAAATTGTTTCTCATTCTTATACTCCTCCGGGATGCTGAAAGAATATTCCGATTTCCCATTTTCAGGAATAATGCTTCCTAAAAGAGTCTCATTTATATAGACAGACGTCTCTCTGGATCTGTTATTATCATGAGAATAAACTATCACAGACGATGAAGGTGAGTTATTTTTTATCAAATAACTGAAATACGACTTAGTGACGCGGAAATGTCCGTTGTTGTCATAGCCGATCCATGAATTATCAAAATCAATAAAGTGATCAGATTCAGGCTGCTGCTCTCCGCATCCTATATGATCTACGGTTATGCTTTCCAGAATCTGAGCTTTCTCCTGTGCCTCCTTATCAAGAATAGCCAGTTTGGCACACTCTTCTTTCGAAACGATAGGGAAATATACAGCGTATCTGTCTTCATGAATCTTGAAGAAAGGCTCAATAATAAGATCCTCACCTCGTGACGGATATACAGATTCTTTTGCAATGCGGAATTTTAACTCATTGGCGTTTACCTTTTCTATCTTGGCAATAACAGATTCCGTATTGCCAATCAGTTTAGGCATATCGCTTAACGGCAATAATTTAGACTCTGCGATGTGTCCGCCGCGTGAATCATCTGCAAAGATATTAAACGCGCTCTCTTCAAACGGAATTCGGGCTGCAAGAACCACCGGACCGTACATAAGAGAATAGTTGTCAGACTTATCAGGCAGTTGCATAGTATGCAAAGACATATTCACTTTATAAGTCAGTTTATCTCCGTCTTTAAATTTACGAGATACAGTAGCGTAATCTTTATTAATATCAGTGTTGTAATCAGCTTTTTTACCGTTTACAAAAATCTCTATATTTGCTTTGTCTGTCCATTGCGGTATACGGAACGAGATATTCATCTTTCTTGATTTTGAAGTATTTACAGTCAGCTCCGTTCTATCTTCATAAGGGAAATTTGTAGACTGAGTAATCTTCATGTTTTTATCATTCCACTCAAGAGTAGACGGTATGAACAGGTTGACGAATAGCGACTCCTCATTCCTGGCGTATATCATCTCTCCGTATTTGGCATGATTCTCGATACCCGAACCAACGCAGCACCAGAAACACTCATGCGGCTGAGAATATTTTCTATTATGACCGCTTCGCATAGGAGTAAAATACACAAACCCTCCGGTAGCCGGATGTTGAGTAGAGAGAATATGATTATACATAGCTCTCTCGTAAAAATCTACGTACTTAGCATCGTCAGAAGTAGCGTAAAGCATCTTGCTAAGCTTAAGCATATTGTATGTATTACACGTTTCAGGTCCCTGCACATCCTCAAGCATAGGTCTGAAATTGTCGCCCGGGTGGAAATGTTCTCTTACACTATTCCCACCTATAGATACAGTACGATTATTTACCACCTCGTCCCAGAAGTAAACAGATGCCTCATTAAATTTCTCTACTCCCGATAAATCAGCAATGCGTTTAAATCCTATCACTTTAGGTATCTGTGTGTTGGCATGCATGCCGGTCAGCGTATTATTACTTTCAGACATCGGTATAAGCAGAGCATCGTGAGAGAATTTTCTGGCAAGTTCAAGATATTTTTTATCGCCTGTTATCTCATATACATCGGCAAACGATTCGTTAAGTCCTCCGTATTCGCTACGCAACATGTCCTGTATCTGCGCATCTGAAAGATTCTGTACAGTAGTGTAGAACCAGTCGGTAAGCTTGATAAGCATTATTTTTGCGTCCTCATTTCCTGTCAGAGTATAACAGTCCTTTAGACCTGCAAATATCTTATGTATATTATAAAGCGGCACCCAACCTCTGTTTAGCGAGAAACTTCCCGCCTGTATATTCCCTTGTGACACCTCTTTCCATATCTCACGTCCGCGTGGCACACCACTCAGATATCCGTCCTGAGCCTGAAGTGATTTAAGTTCTGATATATAGTAATCAAGACGCTCTTTGACTGCCGCATCTTTTGTAGACGCGTACATAAGAGACAGAGCAGACAGATAATGTCCTCCTATATGGCCGTCAAGCCCTGTATTTTCCCAATTGGTATAATTTTCCGCTTTTGGTGTTTTCCCTGCTTCTTTATAGTAGGGAGCTAACAAACGGTCGGGGTTTAGCGCAAGGATATAGTCGCGGTCAAGCATCATTGCATGTTTGAATATACCTTCGCCAAGTGTTACATCCGAAAGATAAAAAAACTCAACCTGCTTTTTTATGGCATCAGCCTGTTCGGGGATTGCAAAAGGATCTGCCGAAGACTGGCATTTCGAGCAACATATTCCCGTTGAGATACTGAAATTAACCGACAAAGCAAGCATTGACATGAGGCTTACTCCTCTTAGATGTGATGTGAATTTCATTTTTTTATTATTGTTAAGTGTTAATCGCTGTGTTTTCTAAGTAATTGATGCTCAAATCTAATTAAAAAAAATAATTATTATTATAAATAAAGTGTATAAAAGACACTAAATGTGTTTTGTATTATGTTTTTGAATAATATAAATGTGCTGAATGTGATTTGACGGCTTTCTGTGCCGGTTGATGATATTTGAAGGAGTTATATTTTATCAAACAGATCGGAAGAGCACACGTCTGAACTCAAGTCACCGCTCATTATCTCGTATG
>CAMTOT010000030.1 GCA_947074165.1 uncultured Bacteroidales bacterium | reverse complement strand
TGATTTTAAAAACTCTGTTAAGTGGTTTTGTGTATGGAGGTTCAGCAGTTTTTCCAGATGAGATACGCACAGGTAAAATAACTAGTTCACTTGGTAGCGTTTATAAGTTTGATCCAGACAAAGTAAACGACCGAAAGATGTGTGTAAATGGGAGTTTTTACGGACTTAATGAGGTAGAGGCACCCGCAGTTTTTACATCAGTTGCGGGTCCCGCATTTACAAATAAAAATTACTCATGCTTTCTTTATGCTCTCGACAGAGCCGGGATGTCTGGTAACTTTTCATCGTCTGTGAAATACACTCTTATTATACCTGGTAATAAAGAATTTGAAAGCTCTGGTTATTTTCTTACGCAAAATGGCAGTGAGAATATTCTTGTAGAAGATGACGGAGATGCTCTTGTAGCTGTTTCTACTCAGGTTTGTTCGGATATTATAAATATACATACTATTGTAGGTGAAGTTGATTTTTCTTCGACAGGAACTCAGGTTATTCAAAATATGGTCCCTTATAATTACTGGTATGTGAAGGATGGAAAAATTACTACTAGTGATAACTTCAATAAGATAATTGACCCTTCGAAAAAAAACGATCCGTTTGTAGAGTGTACACAACTCACAAATAATGGTGCTCCATGGGATAATGGTAAGTCATATACATATGATAATAATAATGAAGGATTGTTTTCAACGGGCACAGACAATGCCGGTACTTTACAGTATGCCCTATCTATAAACAACGATTATCGTTATCCATACTATGCGTTTGTTCAATTGCTTAAAGGAGCAGACCTAATATCAGATAATAAAATTACAGGAGTGTCCGGCCGATTTGTTGCTTTTATTCCTACAAACAAAGCAATAGAAACTGCACTTATAAACAAAAAGATTCCAGGTGTGACAGCCGACTATGTGGATGTAGACAACGGCTTCTTTTATGTTACTATTAAGGATAAAGCTGTATTAAAGACCTACCTGTATAACTACCTTGTAATGGCATCTCAGGCAACCACATATCCGTATCCTGGCTCGGAAATGAAAAGTGGAGAATATAACAATTTTAATCAGGGAGGGATGGTCGAATTCACAGATACCGGATATTCTCTCAGTGTGAAATTGAAAGGAAGTGATGTTGAAAGTAAAGTCGTAGATAAATACAACTATTTCCCATTCGCATATAGTGACGGATGTTTTCATTTAATAGATACAGCCTTTTAATAATATCACTTTGATAACACAATAAGATATGAAATCATTAATCAAAAATATATTTACCGTCGCCTTGCTTATGTTTATATTTCAAAGCATTAATGCGCAGGGACGACAGGTATTGTCGGGGACGGTAACAGAAAAATTTAACGGAGAAACTGTTCCTCTTGTTGGCGCTAACGTGAGCATTGTAAATGCTCAAAACAGAACATTAGGCGGCGCAATGGCTAATATTGACGGTCTGTATAATATAATGTTGCCACAGGGTGAAAAAAATCTTGAAGTAGTGTTTTCATTTATCGGAATGAAAACAAAGAGGGTAAAGTTCACAGGTCAGAAGTTTATCGATATTGAGCTTTCTTCCGATGAACAGAAATTAGGAGAAGTTGTAGTGACCGCAGAGAAGCGTAATGATATGGGAATATCGGCAAGAGATGTTACCTGGTCTACACAAAAAATCACAATGGATGATATTGTGGTTAATAGTCCGGTTGTTTCTTTTGAAGAAGCATTACAAGGACAGATGGGTGGTGTTGATATTACTGTAGGTGGTGATCCTGGAGCAAGAAGTGCTATCAGAATACGAGGTACGAGTACACTCAACGCATCTTCAGATCCGCTTATAGTTATTGATGGGGTACCGTATTCGGCAGATACTGACGATTTTGATTTCTCAACGGCTAATGAAGAGGATCTTGGTTCGTTGCTAAATATTGCACCTACGGATATTGAATCTATAGAGGTTTTGAAAGATGCTTCAGCAACAGCTATATGGGGTACTAAAGGCGCCAACGGAGTATTGCTAATTACAACAAAAAAAGGAAGTGTAGGAAAAACTAAATTCAACTTCTCTTCTAAATTTACGTCTAAGATTGAGCCTAAAACTATACCAATGCTTAATGGTAATGAATATACAGCCCTTATGCAGGATGCAATCTGGAATAGTGCTAATTATGTAGGTATAAGTAATGCAAGTACATACCTGCGTCTTCTTTTTAATACTCCGGAAATAGGATATGATCAAAACTGGAAATATTTTGACGAATTTAATCAGAATACCAATTGGCTTGATGAGGTAAGAACGTCATCAATGACTTATGATAATAGTTTTTCAATGAGCGGAGGTGGAGAGAAAGCAACATATAGATTCTCACTTTCATACCTTAGTGATGATGGTACAACTAAAGGTACATCATTGAAACGTTTGAGCAGTATGGCAAACGTTAATTATCAATTTTCTAATAAACTAAGATTTGGTGCTGACTTTTCATACATAGAATCAAACCGTAATGCAAACTGGGCAACAACAGTGAGATCGGAGGCACTTGGTAAAATGCCAAACAAATCACCTTTTTATATTGATGATGCAACAGGTGCCTATATGGATGATTATTTCATATATCAGACATCTGACTGGGAGGGTGTATTCAAAACAAATACATCCGGTTCAAGCGCGGCCAATTTTAACCCGTTGGCCATGGTAAATGAGGCAACTAATAAGACAATAGAGCGCACACGTAAGATGACGCTTCGTGCAGATTATCGTATTCTTCCGGGTTTTACATACAGAGGATATGTCTCTTTCGCCATGAAATCTTCTAATACAGAGAAGTTTCTGCCTCAGGTAGCTACAGGTGTGGCATGGATAAGTCAGTATGCAAATCTTAGTTCTGAAAATTATTCTGAAAATTTTTCAATTCAAACAGAGAATAAACTGACTTATGTGAAAAATTGGAATGAAAAACATAATCTGGTAGCAAATGTATTATTACGTACATCGCAATCTGTAGGTTCGTATTATGAAAGCTCTACATCAGGTATGGCTTCTTCAGATCTGTCTGATCCGACTGCAGGTACTACTGTGCAAGCAATCAAATCAGGAGAGTCTGAAGGAAGGAGTGTGTCTTGCATCTCTTTGTTGAGCTACTCTCTTCTAAATAGATATTCTATACAAGCATCTATAAATATGGAAAGTAACTCAGCGATGGGGCGTTCTCAGCGTCTTGGTTATTTTCCGGGTGCAGGTATTGCATGGAATATTCAAAACGAGCCATTTATGGAGTCGTTGAAAGACGATTTTATAGAGACAGCAAAGATACGTCTTAGCGTAGGGCAAAGCGGACGAGCACCTAAAGGGACATCAATTTACTTAGGTGCATTTACAGCTGGTGGTAACTATATGGATATGCCAACTATCGCTCCTATACGTATGCAGCTTGATAACCTTAAATGGGAAACATCGACAGAATATAACTTTGGTGCCGATCTGGGATTCTTCCGTGATCGCGTTAAGTTTACGTTTGATTATTACCATAAATATGCTACTGATTTGCTTAATAAAAATGTAACAATACCAAGTACGACTGGTTTTACATCCGTAGATTATTATAACTCCGGAAAAATGGAGAATAAAGGATGGGAACTACGCTCGGATGTAATTATTTTCCAAAACAAAAACTGGAGAATAAGCGGTAATGTGAATATATCACGTAATGAAAATAAGATTACCGAACTGCCTGTTAATATGTCAACTGAAAGTGGCGTAGCAGAAGGTGACGCTAATATGAAAAACGGAGAGTATGCTTTTCGTGTGATAGAGGGGCAACCATATGGCTCTTTCTATGGATATAAATATAAAGGAGTATACCAGAATAAAGAAGCAACTTATGCTCGCGATTCACATGGTAATATTATGAATGATACTGATGGTAATCCTATAACAATGAAAAACGGGATATATCAATGTTTTCCAGGTGATGCGATGTATGAAGATATTAACAATGACGGAGTAATAAATAAATATGATATTGTTTATCTGGGCAATTCAATGCCTACCCTTACAGGTGGAGCAGGCATAACGGTCAAATATAAACAAGTTTCGATGAGCGCATTTTTCCATGGTAGATTTGGCCAGTCTGTCGTTAATAAGGCACGAATGGATAATGAGGCTATGTATGGAAAACGTAATCAAAGTACGGCTGTATTGCGTCGATGGCAGAATGAAGGCGACATTACGGATATTCCGCGGGCTTTATACAATGAGGGTCTTAACTACCTTGGCTCAGACCGTTTTGTGGAAGATGCTTCTTATATACGATTAAAATCATTGAGTGTAAATTATGCTTTTCCTAAGAAAATCTGTAAAAATATAGGAATAGAGACATTAAGTGTATTTGCTACTGGATATAATTTATTTACATGGACTGATTATACCGGACAAGATCCGGAAGTAACAATACCGAGTAGTCCGACAAAACTTGCTATGGACGAGGCTACTACACCGGTCTCAATAAGATTCTCATTTGGTCTTAATATGAACTTTTAATATTTGCATACATGAAAAATTTACTAATATATATTATTACAGTTACATCAATGCTGCTTTCTGGTTGCAGTGACTGGCTAGAGGTATTGCCTAAAAATGAACAGGTAACTCCTAATTTTTGGAAAAGCAAAGAGGATGTAGAGGCAGTTTTGGGTTCAGGGTATTTATATCTTAGAAATGCGACACCTATCCTTGTTGATTGGGGAGAATTAAGAGGAGCTTCTATATATGCTTATAGTAATAATAAGAAACAAAAATTTCAAAATTTTCAGATAACGTCTAATGATGCTCTTTGCAGTTGGAGCAGCATGTATAAGATAATAAATATGGCAAACTCAGTGTTGAGTTATGCTCCCGGTGTGCAGAATAAAGATGATACTTACCTAAAAGTCTCAATGAACTCTCATTTGACGGAAGCTTATTACCTGAGAGGATTATGCTATTTTTATCTTGTTAGAAATTTTCGTAATGTACCACTGGTTTTAAACCCATATATAGATGATTCGGCTCCTTTTGATGTAGCGCAGTCATCCGAGAAGATTATATTACAACAGATTAAAAATGATATTTTGGCTGCTCTTAATACTGGAGCTGCTAAGGAATTCTTTGAAAATGATAGTTGGACCGGCGCAACAAAAGGGCGTGCAACAAAATGGGCTTTATATGCTCTAATGGCTGATGTCGCACTTTGGGATGAAGATTATGATACTTGTATTGAGTATTCAGATTTTTTGTTAAGCTCCACATCATCTCGTCGTCCGGCGTTTATGACCTCGAGCGATCAATGGTTTGAGATATATTATCCTGGTAACAGTAATGAGTCAATATTTGAAGTAAACTGGGCTTCAACAGGTTTTGGACAAACAGAGAATAGTCCTTCTAATATATTTACAATATCAACTTCTGCCACATATCAGTTTACGGAGGCTATGTGTGAGCGCTTAAAAGACGAAAGTAAGCTACTGACAAGCACAGGATCTCCCTCTGTAAGAACAGAGTGGGGTGCTTATACTGATATGAACAGTTCGGATATGACCCAGTATTGTATTTGGAAATATCAAGGGATAGGGTTTCAGGATCAATTGAACGTAAGGTCTAATAAAGATGCTAACTGGATTATATACAGAATGGCAGATATAATGCTACTAAAAGCTGAGGCTCTTATTCGTAACGGAAGTATCGGCTATGACGATGCGATAGATATAATAAATAAAATAAGGTTGCGTAGCGGTTTGATGGCATTAGATCTTACCGGAGAAGGTTCTGATGAACTTACACTGCTGAAATTAGTATTGAATGAAAGAGATATAGAACTTGCCGCTGAAGGAAAAAGATGGTATGATTTATTGCGTTTCGCAAAAGCGAATAATTATAAATATAAAGATGAGTTTATTCAGATTATGCTTGATAATAATCAGACCGCGAATAAAACATGGTTACGCTCAGTTTTGAAAAATACTGATGCATGGTTCTTACCTGTATTACAAAGTGAACTTGAATCGAATCCTTTATTAGTCCAAAATCCTTATTATGGTGGTGTAACCAATAAATAATAACTATATGAGAAATATTTTAAAAATATATATGTATGTGGTTCTTTATATACTGTTTGCCTCATGCGAAGATCCTTATAAAGAATCAACATTTAAGATTTATGATGTACAGCCAATATCATCATATCTTGAAGCAAGAAACGGTGATTTTTCAGAATGGCTTAAAATAATGAAATATGCAGATCTTTATAATGCTTTAAATCAATCGACTCAGGTTTTTACGGCTTTTGCTCCTACAAATGAAGCAGTTTACAGATTTTATGATAATAAGAAGATAAACTCTATAGAGGAACTTGGTGTAGATTATGCCCGTCAACTTGTGAAATATCATATTGTAAAAGACTCAGTTTCCCTTGATGAGTTTATTGTTGGCGGTATTTTGCCCAAAAAAACTCTTACTGATGATTTTCTTGAAGTGGTATTTAATGATAGTGATGAAGAACAAGGCGGTGGATACAACTCTATATATATGAATGGGAACGTGCATGTGAAAGAGTTAGCTATAAGTACTTCTAATGGCACAATTTATGTTCTTGATGACGTTATGCGTCCTATGATTGAGAATATATATGAGCAGATGAGGGAGAATGATCTAAACTCAATATTTATTCAAGCTATCGAGATGACAGGTTGGAAAGATTCTCTTGAGATTATTTCTTATCAAACAGAATTGCCAAACGGACAAATTAAGGAGAATCGTAAATATTTTACGGTTCTGGGTGTTACAGATAATACATTTAAAGCAAAAGGAATTAATTCTGTAGACGAATTAATTTCTATGCTTGGTGCTGACAATAACTATACAAACAGCGATAATGAACTATTTAGATATATAGGTTATCACATACTTAAAGGTAACTACCGATTGTCTTCACTTAGTCAGTTTGAATCTGGCAAAAATATGAAAATATGGGAGACAGCCTGTGCAGACGCTATAATTAAAATATCGTTGGAAAAAGATGGTTCTCTATGCATAAATGAAGACGGAGGTCAGTATTATAAAGCCTCATTTATAAAAGAAAACTCTGACTTTGCAGTTAAGAACGGGTATATTCATCAAGTAGACAACATTTTGCCTTTATATGAAGCACTACTTCCTACCGCGGTATATTTTGATCTATGTGATTATCCGGAAGTAGAGTCTTATATAGGATCTTATGGTGTTGCCGGACAGATATATAAAACAGCTGTAGACACAGAAAAGACTACCGAACTTTGGGGTACCAATCTGACATGCTATAATGCTGTAATGGGCCCTACCGGGTCTGCATCTACAGCAGGAGCAAAGATTGGTTATCTTACTATAAAGAATGATGAAAACAATGTTTATTACCCATGCATGAATAAAGATGTAATGGAATTACGTCTTGGTTATCTGGGAAATATTACTCTGCAAACCCCACCTATTATAGCTGGTAAATATAAAGTTTCACTTGTGTATTTATATGCAAACTCTCTTGATCCGTTAAGTCGTGGAGAAGGTAGCAACGGCGGACAGACGAAATTTACATTTACAGATATGCCTAATATTAGTCCAGCCAACGTTGTGCTATACTCAGAGCGTACCTTAAATGGTAGAATGAATATTTATGATGTTGTTCTGTATGAAGAGATAGAGTTTACTAAAACATCAAAACAAACTCTTAATATCATGCTTAATGATCCTGCGGCAAGTAGTTTCGATAAATATCAGGTTAGGATAGATTATATATTGTTTGAACCGATTAATTAGAAAATAAAATGAAAACATTGAAATATATTTTATACACTTTGATAGTAGCTATGACATTTACAGCTTGCGATGAGGAGTGGGATAATCATTATAAACAGCAAAATGCTGAAGTAAACAGCAATGAAGTGGAGATTGTTAATGCTACCGTCAAGCAATACATGAACTCCGGAAGCTATGTAAAGATGAATACTCTGTTTGAAAATGCAGGTGTTTATGAATCTATGAATAATCAGAATCTGTTATATACGGTTTTTGTAGTGAAAGATGAGTATATGCCTGATACAGATGTTAATCTTAAATTTATTGCTAATGCTCATATCACAACCGCATCTGTATCACCTAGCAATATGGCTGACGGACAGCGTATAGTTATGTGGAATGATAAGTATGTGACTATAAGTAAAATGATTGATTCTGAAAATGAATCTCAGATAAGTCTTAACGGGAGTAAAGTGGTAAAGGTAATAAAGGTAAATAATGGATATATTTATGAACTTGACAATATTATACCGACACCAAAATCACTTCTTGAAGTATTACAATCTCTAAATGATGAATATTCGGTTTTTAAAGAGATGGTTTTGTCAAAAAATAAGGAAACATTCGACAAAGAAGCAAGTACGCCAATAGGTGTTGATGAATCTGGAAATACAGTATATGACTCTGTAATAATTGTTACTAATCCATATTTTCTGGCAAAGAAGATTGATCTCTCATCCGAATCGGGCAATTATACAATGCTTATTCCATCAAATGAACTGATTGAAAAGGCTCTCTCTGAAGCTAAATCAAAAATAAAAAGCTGGAATGTAGAACGACATGATTCAATCTTTGAGAACTGGTGTTTTCAGTCAGCCTTTTTTAGGGAAAAATATACCCCAGACTACTTTGTTGATGATGTTAATATTGATCTCACCTCTGCATTTGGTTGTCAATGGAGAACATCTGTCAACAAAGTTGATACCGAGAATCCAATAACAATGAGTAATGGAATAGCGTATTATATAACATCTCTAAAGATTCCTCAGAATGTATTGATATGGAGATACAAGGATTACTTTAAATGGTATCCTAATCTGACTGCCTCCGATAAGGATAAGTATTTCAATCTTACAAATCTTGTTTTTAGTAAAATTAATACGGAAGTATCAGCGTGGACTCCTGGCGGAGGTTGGCCGGCAATAGATAATACTGCTGCCTGGTTTGTTCTCGAAGATGCTAATCAGCTTGACGCTACGCTCGATTATACTGCATTTAGAATGAATCTTCGTCCTAACGGTTCTTATACTGTTTCTGAATATCTTCTGCCACCGGGCGAATATAGCTTCCACTTTGGTGTAGGTCAGGCTTCTAAAATGAAATCCAAACTAGATATTTCAATAAACGGAGAATTACTAAGATCTCTCGCCGTTTCAGAAATCTCTTCATATAGTCGTGACAGATTTGGCGGAGGTGGTCCTGAATTTTATAATATGAGTGATACGAAGTATGACAGAGATGGTGGTCAGATAGGAATATTCACTATAACCGGAGAACAGGCTGTGCCTGTAAGACTGACATTCCGTGCTTATGATCATGATGGCAGTACAACCTCCTATATGCACCACTGGTGTATAAGACCAACCATAAATTGTTATTAACCAGAGAAATGAAATAATATATGAAAAGAATAATTATAACACTTGCCGCTTTTGCATCTATTTGCTCTGCACATTTATTAGCTCAGACTACAATTATGCTTACCGGTCGTGTCATTTCTGAAAATAATGAACCAGTAGAGGGTGCAGTCGTGACGGTTCAAAGAACACGCAATACAACTACAAGTGAAGATGGCGCATTTGTATTTGAATTAAAAAACAAAGCAGATAAAGTTTCCGTATGGGCACCGGGATATTATCCGGTGCAG
Source organism: uncultured Bacteroidales bacterium (assembly GCA_947074165.1). Taxonomy (GTDB): domain Bacteria; phylum Bacteroidota; class Bacteroidia; order Bacteroidales; family JAUNSR01; genus JAUNSR01. The sequence continues at coordinate 5,325 of CAMTOT010000030.1, read as the reverse complement.
CAATATGTTAATGATAGAGAAGAGATTATTGTTATGCTTGTTGCCGACGATAAATACAAATACAATAGTTTGGCGGTTCTTCCTTTTAGAAAAGATATGACCCTTATTGATGATTATACTTCCGCTGTAAATATCGCAAAAAAAGACTTTATTCCAGGTAGCTCAAAAATTGATAAAGCTATTGCTTCTCAGATATCCGGTCTACAGGTTAAGAAAGGTAGCGGGATGCCAGGAGAGGGAAGCTTCTTCAACCTGAGAGGTATCAGATCTTTAATTGGCGATAATGCACCTCTTATAGTCATAGATGGAGCTCCTTATATACCTGACAAGAATGAGTCAAGATTGATAGGAGGTTATACAAGAGACATTTTTCAGGCTTTCAATATACAGGATATTCAAAATATCACAGTGCTAAAAGGAGCTGAAACATCTATTTACGGATCAATGGGTTCAAATGGCGTTATACTTATCGAAACCGATGGGGCGGCCTCAAACGACCTTGAGACACGAGTGTCGTATTACGGTCAGTTTGGTGTAAACTGGAGTGACAAGCGTATTCCTCTACTTAGTGGTACGGACTATACGTCATATTTGTCGGATGCCGCTATGACTTATTATTCTGATATGAACAGTATGTTTAGCGCTTTCCCTTTTTTGAAAGATCCTAATAATCCCAAAAACTATTATTTATATAATAATAATACAGACTGGCAGGATCTGATCTACAAAAATGGCTTTACCACAGATAATCTTTTCAGAGTAGAAGGTGGAGATGCTATTGCCAAATATGACCTCTCTGTAGGTTATATGAATGATGCTGGTATTATTAATAATACAAAGCAGGAACGTTATCACGCCAGACTTAATACAAATGTGCTGGTTAGTGATAAAGTAGATATTGCCTTTTCCGTAGGACTTGCATATTTAAATGCCAATGTGCAAGAGCAAGGCATTAATCGCTCTACCAATCCGTTACTTGCCGCATATGCCCAGTCACCTGTTCTTAGTGCTTATCAAAAAGATAGAAATAATAATGTGTTGAAAAGTTATTCGAACTATTATTTCGGAGACAATACAAATATGAACTTCGCGGTAAGTAATCCACTTGCCATAGTTAATACCCTTGATGCGCGCACACGTCAATATGATCTTGATATGAGAGCCGCTATAACCTATCGTCCTATGAGAGATATAACGCTGACAGGTTCTTTCGGTATGTATTACAATTACGATAATGAGCATCTATTTGTACCGGGAGTATCGCAAAAAAACATAATACCAATATCTGATGCATATGGTACTGCTAATAATCTTGTCAGAGACGGTGTAGCGGAATCTCTTAATATGTATTATAACTTCAACGCGCGCTACAGTAAAATTTTTAATTCAGATCACCGATTTAGTCTTTATGGTGGTTTACAGGTAATAACAACTACAAATGAATATGACGCGGGAGAGGGTAGAAATACGGCGAACGATTTTTATCAGACATTAGGCAATACAGATGCTCTGGGTCGTCGTTTCTATGGTTATCAAAATAACTGGAATTGGATTAATATGTACGCTCATGCCGATTATACTTTTCGTGATTTAATAGAGGCGGGACTAAATATATCCTACGACGCAGCTTCCTCAACAGGAGCTGATGCAGATCGGTTTTATGCGTACCCTTCCGTAAGTATTGTATGGCTTGGCAAGGGTATGTCTTCTTTACAGAATTCAACTCTTATTAATAAACTTAACGTCAGAGCTGAATTGGGCTTAACCGGTAATACCCGATTTGCCTCATCAATGGGTAAATTTTATTATCAATCTGCTCCTTATGATAAAATTTCGTCTATAGCCAGAGTAAATATACCAAATACTTACTTGCGACCGGAGACCAATGAGTCACTTAATATTGGTTTTGATATTAGCGTACTGCACAATCGCCTTTCTGTTTCCGTCGATTTATACGACAATGTGATTTCAAATATGATTTGTGTACGTCCAATATCATCAATATATGGCACTTCACCATACTATGATAATATTGGTGATATGAAAAATCGTGGGGCTGAATTATCTGTTATGGCGTCACTAATACGTACTCGTAATTTTGAATGGATAGTTGGTGGCAATATCTCTAAATATAAGAATGAGATAAAATCATTGGGTGGAGTAGATAAAATTATTCAGGATGGTATAGACGGATTACAGTTTATAACAGAAGTAGGCAAGTCGCCATACCATTTTTATGGATTTAAGACCAACGGTGTTTACTCAACTCAGGCTGAAGCAGATGCGGCAGATCTGACGAATCCATACGGAGGCAAATACCAGGCTGGCGACATACGTTTTATTGACCAAAATAATGATGGAAAAATAAACTCTGCCGATCGCGTTTCTTTAGGTTCTGCGTCACCGGATTATTTTGGTGGTTTTTATGCACATATAAAATATAAGGGTTTTGCTATCTCTGCCGAGTTTGCGTATTCAAAAGGAAATATGGCATATAACGCGTCCCGACGAGAGACTGAATCAATGTGTACTCTTGGTAATCAGAGTGAAGCTGTACTTAATAGGTGGATATTAGAAGGTCAGGTGACTGATATTCCGCGTGCCTCTTATGGCGATAAAAGTGGAAATGCTATTTTTTCCGACAGATGGATTGAAGATGCTTCTTATGTGAAAATGAAGAATATTACATTCAGTTATAGCTTCAATAAGACAGTTCTTAACTTTTTTAGGTCAGGGTCTTTGTATGTGACCGGAGAGAACCTTCTTACATTCACTAAGTATTTAGGGCTTGATCCTGAGTTTTCATACTCTTACGGAGATATGATGCAGGGCGTTGATTACGCTAAAGTCATTCAGCCTAAATCTGTGAAATTAGGTGTTAATTTAAAATTCTAATGATGATGAGACGTTTAATAATAAATAGTGTCCTTTGCTGCTCTTTGTTTTCTCTGAGTTCGTGCAGCGATTTTTTTAATCCTGATAACAACTCGATAAAATATGGTGACGATTATATAAAAGAGGGAAGCGAGCTTTATGCCGGTTTTATTGGAGTAATAACCAAAATGCAGGCCATAGGTGATAAAGCAATATACATTACAGATACAAGAGCCGAATTGCTCGAGCCGACAGGCAATTCGACTGAATTATATGATATTTATAATTATGAAAGTGAACTACAAGGTAACTCTTATGCCGATCCGGCCGCTTATTATGATGTTATCATATCATGTAATGATTACTTGAGCAGAGCTTATGAATTTAAGCAGCTTAGACCAAATTCAATAAGAGAAGATCATTATAAAGGTCTTATAGCCGGTATTTTAAGATTAAAAGTGTGGACATACTTCACAATGGGTAAAATTTACGGACAGGCTGTATGGTTTGATGATCCGATGTGGAGTCTTAAAGATTTTACCGATTATCCTAATCTTAATCTTACGCAAATAATTGACGCTTGTACAAATCTACTTGAAACAGGGTTTGATGGTGTTGATGCTACCCATGAGATGTCATGGACTGAGTGGATTTCTCAGACAGACGGTTCAGATGTCAATTCAGGTGATTTTGCGCTCTGGGATATTATGTTGCCTCCTTATTTTGCACTCAGCGCAGAATTGTCTTTATGGAAGGGTGAGTGGCAGAGAGTGGTTGATCTTGTTCAACCTATGATGAATTATGCGTTTTCACTTCATGGCTCATCTTCAGGGCAGAATCAGTGGATGATGAGTACAGGCTATCAGACAAACTACTCGACGTTATTTGATAATCTTTCTCCAAATCAACGCTCCGCGATATCAGTCATTAATTATAACTATGAAAAAGATCAGACAAATACACTGCTTAAACATTTTTACAATGACTATATGTTAAGACCATCTCAGGTAGGTGCAGACCGATACTTTGACCCGGAATTCAATTATATATCAATTGGCACAAATGAAATAAGATATAATAATTATATAGCTTCAGACTCACAGCAGCGCCTATATTTTCATAAATACCGGAAACGAAGCGGAAGTAAGCGCTCTAATCCAAAGCAGGATGACGTACATATATATACTTATCGTTCTACTGAACTATATTTTATGCTGATAGAGGCATTTAATCATCTTGGGCGCTATGATGAAATGAACGCGCTTCTTAATAAGGGCGTAAATTATTCATTTCCTACAGGTAATATACCATGGGATGGTTTTACAGATGATTGGACAAGAAAAAATAAGTCTTATCCTGACTCTGGCATAAGAGGTGTATTTGGTTTGCCGGAAAGAGAGATGTTGTCTTGTGATTCAGACGAAAATATTATGTATAACGACATCCAGATTCTCAGAGAAATTATTCTTGATCAGCCGGGTGAAGGCAAAACCTATCCTGCAATGTTGCGTATGGCAAGGAGATATAATGATTATAATATCATAGCAGATCTTGTTTGCCCGAAATATGATGTCTCTAAGCAGGAAGAGATAAGAAGTAAAATTCTGAATGGTGGATATTTTGTCAATTGGGATATAAATAGCTTGTCTTCCAGATAGTTCTTAAAAGGCATCAGTCAGCACTGATGCCTTTCGCTGATATATAAATCTTATTAGTCATAAATTTATCGCATTATTTGTATTGATATGAAACGAACGATTTTACAATTATTATTCTTCTTCTTCCCAATATTGGTAAGTTATATCACGGCAGCTGAAGATCAATTTAAATTAAATAAAAGAGAAAAATATAACTTCAATAGCGAATGGCTTATGTTTATCGGAGATGATATAAAAGCTTCTTCTGTAAAATATAATGATTCGTCTTGGGCACGTGTCACTTTGCCACGCGCTTTCAATGAGGATGATGCCTTCAAATTAGCAATAGATAACCATACTACATCAATAGTATGGTACAGAAAATATTTCAGATTATCAAAAAAAGACTATGGTAAGAAGGTGTTTCTTGAGTTTGAAGGAATACGCTTTGCCGGTGAATTTTTTATAAATGGAAAATCTGTTGGAATACATGAAAATGGAGTTATGGCATTCGGCTTTGACATAACAGAGCATATAAACTACTCTGGCAGCAACACAATAGCCGTGCGTATAGACAACGATTGGGATTATAAAGAAAAAGCTACAGGTACTCAATATCAATGGAATGATAAAAACTTTAATGCCAATTACGGAGGTATCCCTAAAAATGTATACCTACATGTGTCTGATAAACTACATCAGACACTTCCATTGTATAGTAATATGCAGACTACCGGTACTTACGTCTATGCAAGAGAAATAAATATAAGTAAGAAGATCGGAAGAGCACACGTCTGAACTCCAGTCACCGCTC
>CAMTOT010000029.1 GCA_947074165.1 uncultured Bacteroidales bacterium | reverse complement strand
AACGAGATAATGAGCGGTGACTGGAGTTCGGACGTGTGCTCTTCCGATCTAATAGTGGTAAAAGGATTAGCCTAAAAATCATTTTTGCATAATGCCATGCTCAATCCACTTTCGTTTATAATCGTAATACTGCCTTATTAGGATAAATGTTTTCTTACTTATAGGATGTTTAATAAAATAATTAATCATCAGTTTTCTTATATATCCCCAATCACCTATTTTATTATCCATAAGTGTAGCAATAAAAAAACGCTCACTTATACGCTCCTGACTCTTTTGCTTTTTCAAAGTAGGAGTATTAACATATACAGGTAAAACATCGCTCCATCTATTATGAAAGCTTATTGTATCATCGAACCATTCTTTTGAGAAATTCCCTACTGAATAATGTTCAAGATCAATCAAATTACACACATAATTAGATTTACTCTGTGAAATCCGCAATGAGAAGTCAAGATCATATATATGAAAGCCTTTAATATTTTCCTCATCAAATTTATTCTCTTTCCATACCTTTTTTGTCGAAAAAAGACAACAGCCGTCTATACAGATTACCTGAGAGAAATCTTCTTTATCCGGATTTTCATCAACAGGTATTTTCTCTCCATCTACATGCTGTATCAAGTGCTGCCTGATAAATTGAGGTAGAGAAACCCAACCCGAACACGGCTTTAGCTTCGCTGTTCCACCGGCAAATCCGATTACCCCTGTATTGTCCTCTTTTAATTTATCAATTATAATTTTCCCCCATTCGGGTGTATTTATCTTAACGTCTTCATGTATAAAACATAGGTTTGGGTATATTGCCTTTTCGGCACATATATTATATACACGGGTTATACCATATTTTAATTCTCTGTTATCAAAAGGAATATATTCAAACGGCACCCCAATCGTTCTTTCTATGTTTTCTTTAAGCTGAGATTGGTATTCCGGATTTATGGAACATGTAATTATTGAAATCATAACAACTTAGCTTTTTTGTTTTTTCAGTCTGTATTTATAATATTTCGATGCTAAATAGGCATAGGGATAGTCGTGCATGAAGTTAGATTTTATCTCATTATATATTAACGGATCTTCGTGTCTTATGCTTCTTATATATTTATAGATATAACCAATAGCATATAGATTTAGCTTAAAATCAGCATTAATAATATTTTTCAGATAAAGTATTACCCTTATGGTCTCACGCATATCATTATAATTATTCGCAGATTGCTTGGATGTATTGTTTTTGTGATGCCTAAAGTAGTTTAAGTAACTGGTGATTTTTATCACTTTCTTGTTTCTTGCCATTTCTGCCCAAAAAACCCAGTCGCCACAATATTTGAATGTTTTAAATAGGTCTGATATATTGTTAATACAATCTTTTCTAAATACGACCATACTTGCGTTATAAACCCCGTTTTTTATTATAAGTCGCTCCTTTATAAATTCATTGCCATCAAACAGTATTTTATTATTATCTACAGGAAGGTCTCGCAACTGTTCTATCCAAAGGTTAACCTCATTGTTGTTTTCATCTATAAAATAAGAGTCTGAATAACAGAATGCACAATCGGGATTACAATCAAGTTCACGAACACAAGATTCAAGAAAATTAGGATCGGCATAATCATCACTTTCAGCAATCCATATATACTCACCACGGGCAAGACTAAATCCTTTTTCCCATTGACTGAATGTATTGCCTGAATTTTGATTGTTTATTACGATACAAGATACATGTGGATCATCTTTATACTGATTGATAATATCAAGACTATCGTCTGTAGATTTATCATCAAGTATTATAAGCTCAAAGTTTTGATATGTCTGTGCAATTATAGAATCTATTCTTTGTTTTAAGAAAATAGAGTGGTTGTAATTAGGTATAATAATAGAAACCATAACAATTATATATCAATTTGTAACTGATAAACATCACAGAGAATGTATAAGTTGACATTTGTATAAACTATTATAATCTATTAATAATAAACAAACTTTTTATGATTGATTAATTCAGGCTTCTGTATTCATTTGGTGTCATGCCTGTACGTTTCTTAAACATGCGGCTGAAATACTGGGGGTATTCAAAGCCAAGTTCATAAGCGATCTGACTCACAGATTTATCTTTCTCAAATATCTTTTCTTTGGCTATTTCTATAAGCTTCTGCTGCACGTGCTCCTGCGCGCTTTTACCTGTTTCTTTCTTAAGCAAATCTCCGAGATAGTTAGCAGATAGATTAAGCTTTGCGGCACAATATTTTACAGATGGCAACCCTTTATTATATGGTTTATCAGAATTAAAATAGTCATGAAGTACGGCTTCGAAACGGCTCAAAATATCACTGTTTATATGTGCTCTTGTGATAAACTGCCTGTCGTAAAAACGCACGCAATAGTTAAGAAACAATTCAATATTAGATACGATAAGACGCTGACTGTGTTTGTCTATATCATGACTTAACTCCTGGCGGATATTATGTAAGCATTCTACTACTGTTTTTCTTTCCTGCTCAGAAAGGTGGAGCGCTTCGAAAACCTCATAAGAGAAGAATGTAAACTCCTTAATCATTTTTCCAAGAGAAGTACCCCTGATAAGATCAGGATGAAACATCAATGCCCATCCTTTGGGCTGATGTGGTTGTCTGTTCTCGATTTTCATTACTTGCCCGGGAGCCACAAATACGAGCGTGCCTTCCTGATAGTCATAATAATTGCGGCCATATTTTATATCTCCGCAGATAGCGTCTTTTAGAAAAACGGTATAATAACCGAAACTATGACCGGCAGGAAATTCGCCGGAACACGATGTTTGTGAAAAATCTATCACAGTAACTAACGGATGCAGAGTTTCCACTCCCATAATTTTATTATACTGATCGACCGAATCGAATCTTTTAATCTCATCCATAGTTGTACTTATTTTTAGATTTAAGGCAAATGTAATTAAAATATCATCCTGACAAACATTATGTTTTTATTATCCGTAATTTGTATACAACCTACAGTAAAATGTTTAATAACCCGACATGACATGTTATATAGATTTGTAAAATAGAAATATATCACAATGCAATATAATAAACACACTAAAATACCGGATATGAAAAAAATCATTATCGCAGCCTCTTTAATTGCTGCTTCTATGGCTGGTTTAGCTACCGCTCAGAATAACCCTATCTCACAGGTAAAGAGTACTAAGAAAATTCTTGTAACTTATTTCTCCGTTCCGGAAACAAGTGGTGTTGATGCATCTTCCGGTGCAAGCCGCATTGTGATAGATAATAAGCTTTACGGTAACACAGAATATGTAGCCGATGTAATAAGCAAAGAGACGGGAGGTGATTTATTCAGAATAAACACACAACATAAGTACGCTGACAGTAATCACAGAGAACTGGTAGATTATGCAAAAAAAGAAGCTGAGACAAAAAGCTATCCTGAAATTGCGGCTGAGATAAAAAATTTTGCAGAATATGATGTCGTTTTTGTAGGGTATCCCAATTGGTGGTACGACATGCCAATGGTTATATATACACTTTTCAATGATTATGATTTTAGCGGCAAAACTATAATTCCGTTTTGTACACATGGTGGGAGCGGGTTTTCGCAATCTGTTAAAACAATAGGTAAATTAGAGAAAGATGCTAAAGTTGTCAGTATGCCGGCTATACCAAGCAAAAATATTGAGAAATCAACAGGTGCGATAAAAAAATGGATTGCAGATCAGGGATTAAATAAGTGAGAGAATGAAGATAAACAGACTAAGACAAATAAGGCGCATCACAGCCACATTCTTCATAGTGGCTATGACACTGCTCTTTCTTGATTTTACCGGCACATTGCACGGGTGGATGGGATGGATGGCTAAAATTCAATTTCTTCCTGCCGTTATGGCTATCAATACAGGCATTATAATATCTCTCATAGTTATTACACTCCTTTTTGGACGTGTATATTGTTCGGTAATATGTCCGCTGGGTATATTTCAGGACATCATATCAAGAATTAACAAAAAGAAAAACCGGTTTAAGTACTCAAAATCTATTTTATGGCTGAGGTACACTACTCTTGCGATGCTGCTGATTGCATTTTTCGCCGGCATGGGTTCTATAGTCGCTTTACTTGATCCGTACAGCGCGTTTGGTCGTATCATATCCAATATTTTTGCGCCAATATATCAATGCGGTAATAATCTGCTTGCATATCTCGCTGAGCGAGCTGATAGTTACGCGTTTTATGAAAAAGAGATCTGGATGAAAAGTCTCGGAACGTTTGCTATTGCGTCTGTTACACTTATTGTTTTAATAGTTTTAGCAATAAAAGGAGGGCGCGCGTATTGCAATACAATATGCCCGGTTGGCACTTTATTAGGTACTCTGTCGAGATATTCGATTTATAAAATCAGGATAGATGAAAGCAGATGCAACGGTTGCGGACTTTGCGCTCGCAATTGTAAGGCAGCTTGCATTAATTCTAAAAATCACTCTATAGATTATTCGGAGTGTGTAGCTTGCTTTAACTGCATTGATAAATGCAATAAAGGAGCTTTAAGATATGAAAGATCAGTCAAAAAGGAGATTGCACACGAAAGGGTGGATTCTTCAAGACGGACTATGCTCACTTTTGCCGGAAGTATGATTGCCGCCTCAGCAGTAAAGGCTCAGGAGAGTAAGATGGACGGAGGACTCGCATTTATAGAGGATAAAAAAATACCAAAACGCAATACCGCAATTGTACCACCCGGAGCATACAGCATACGAAATTTCACACGGCGATGTACCGGCTGCCAGTTATGTGTATCTGTCTGCCCCAATCAGGTATTAAGACCATCAACAGGACTTAGCACTTTTTTACAACCTGAGGTATCTTACGAGCGTGGTTATTGCCGTCCGGAATGTACCAAATGCTCAGAGGTATGCCCGGCGGGTGCCATACTTCCTATTTCACAGGCTGATAAATCATCTACACAGATTGGTCATGCGGTATGGATTGAGAAAAACTGCGTAATAATAACCGATGATGTCTCGTGTGGCAACTGCGCCCGCCATTGTCCGACAGGAGCCATTACCATGATTGAAGTAAATCCTGACTCGCTGGAAAGTAAGACAATACCTATTGTCAATACAGAAAGATGCATCGGTTGCGGAGCCTGTGAAAACCTTTGTCCGTCAAGACCATTCAGCGCGATATATGTTGAAGGTCATAATATGCACAAGACAGTATGATAAATCTTAAGGCAGAATATTAAAGAAAAAACGTATATGTCAGATATAAAAAAGAAAACTAATCGTCGCGACTTTCTAAAACTCATGGGAGGTGGTGCGGTGGCATCGGCTGCTACATTTAGCGGGTGTAATGCTAATTCACTATCAAGGGGAGGAACCTCACTTAATGAGATACCTACCGACTCAATGAGTTATCGCAACGCTAATTCGACAGGAAATAAAGTATCAGTGTTGGGATACGGATGCATGAGATGGCCTCTCTTGCCTACTCCGAAGGCTGACGGCAATGTTATAGACCAGGAAGCTGTAAATGAGCTTATTGATTATGCGATCAAACATGGTGTAAATTATTTTGATACTTCACCTGTTTATGTCCAGGGATTTTCTGAGGGGGCTACGGGGATAGCACTGAAAAGACACCCAAGAGATAAATTTATGATTGCCACGAAGTTATCTAACTTCTCACCCGAAACATGGAGCCGGGAAGCATCATTGAAAATGTATCATAATTCATTTGAAAAACTACAGGTTGAGTATATCGATTATATGCTATTGCACGGCATAGGTATGGGAGGCATGGATGCTCTGAACGGAAGATATATTAACAACGGAATGCTAGATTTTCTTGTTGAGGAAAGAGAATCAGGACGTATACGCAATCTCGGATTTTCATATCACGGAGACATAAGCGTATTCGATTATTTATTGTCAATGCATGATGAAATAAAGTGGGATTTCGTTCAAATTCAGCTTAATTATGTAGACTGGCATCACGCCAAAGAGGTTAATCAGCGCAATACAAACGCGGAATATCTTATCGGAGAGTTGTCTAAACGCGATATTCAGGCTGTTATAATGGAACCTCTGCTTGGTGGGCGTCTGGCCAAACTACCCGATTATCTGGCGGGTAAGTTAAAGCAACAAGAACCAGACAAAAGCGTTGCATCATGGGCTTTCCGATATGCCGGCTCATTTGACAATGTGCTGACCGTGTTGAGCGGCATGACGTATATGGAACATTTGCAGGACAATCTACGTTCATACGCGCCATTACAAAGACTTACGAATGAAGAATTTGAGCTTTTGTATGACACTGCAACAAAAATGATTGAATACCCTCTTATCGCCTGCACATCTTGCCAGTATTGTATGCCGTGTCCGTATGGAATAGATATTCCTTCTGTATTTCAACATTATAACCGCTGCGTATGTGAGGACAATTATCCTTCAGATAATCAGGATATAAATTATACGGAAGCGCGCCGGGCTTTTCTGATAGGATATGACAGAAGCGTACCCAAACTTCGACAGGCAAATCATTGCATCGGGTGTGACCAGTGCTCTCACCACTGCCCTCAGGCTATCAAGATACCACAGGAGTTAATGCGTATAGATAATTATGTGGAGAGACTAAAACAGGATAAAACGTAAAAACATTTAATACAAATTATATATATGGAAACAAGATTATCATTTAATCAGTATATCCCGACCAATATTGTGTTTGGCCGCGGTGAACTTAACAACCTACACAAACAGCAACTACCCGGAGCTAAAGCGTTGATAGTTATCTCCAATGGAAAATCAACAAGAGATAACGGTTACCTTGATCGTACGATCGGGCAACTAGAAAAAGCCGGAGTCTCTTACGTTATTTTCGATCGCGTAGAACCTAATCCTCTGCGCAGCACCGTTATGGCGGGAGCTGAAGCCGCAAGAGATCATAAATGTGATTTTATCGTAGCTCTTGGTGGTGGCAGCGTAATGGACGCGTCTAAAGGAATAGCGACATCTGCAACTAACGAAGGCGATTTATGGGATTATATCATGTTTGGAAGCGGTAAAGGAAAGCCAATTGTTAATCGCCCTCTGCCTATAGTGGCAATAACAACTACGGCCGGTACCGGCTCAGAAGCTGATTCGGGAGCTGTAATTACTCACGAAACTCTTAATGAAAAAACCGCTCTGCTACATCCTGCTCTATTTCCGGTACTTTCTATAGTTGATGCTGAATTAACCGTGAGTGTACCTCCTGTGTTTACCGCTTTTCAGGGATTTGACGCGTTGTTTCACAGCACTGAGGCTTTTATCTCAGGTCAGGCAAATATATTAAGCGACATGTATGCTTCAACTGCTATTGAGAATGTATCACGATATCTTGCCAGGGCGGTAAAGGACGGAAACGATATGGAGGCACGAGAACATGTAATGTTTGGCAATACGGTATCAGGATTTGTCATGTGCGTTGGCGCGTGCGGATCAGAACATTCTCTGGAGCATTCATTGAGCGCGTTCCATCAGGATTTGCCTCATGGCGCCGGACTTATTATGATCAGCAAAGCATATTATTCCCATTTCATAGAAAAGGGAGTTGCACCGGAACGATTTATACGAATGGCACAGATGATGGGTATGGAGAAAGCTTCAAAACCGGAAGATTTCATCACTATGCTTACTAAACTGCAGGAAGAGTGCGGCGTAGCAGATCTTAAGATGAGCGATTACGGAATATCTCCTGACGAATTTGAGAAATTTACGAAGAACGCGAAAGAAACAATGGGATTTCTTTTTGCGTGTGATCGTATCGAATTAAGTGATAATGACTGCATTAAAATATTCAGAGAGTCTTATAAATAAGATATAGTACACAGATTACATATAAAGGGTAAACCAGACAGCCATGATTAAGTTGGCGTACGGGTTTACCCTTCTTATATATTATAATATCTCCATTATTTCAGCCCAGTTATTTACTCTGCGATAAGTTTCATTCTCTATACTGAAGTTATGAGGTTGAGTGAAAATATATCGTTTACCTTTAAATACTGAAAGATTTTTAGGATGATCATCAAGCATCATATCAGCAGATATATCGCTTTTCACACCGCAGAAAATCATCTGCTTCCAATTTATAAAAGGAAAGTGTACAGCCAGCCATGCGTGCTTATCATCGAGGCAACCAGGAAATTCAGTAGCGGAAGAAACGATTACAACATCATACTTATCATTTAAGTATTTTAATCCCTCTATACTACCATCCATAACGGGAGCATTTCGAAAGAAACCTTTTTCCTGAAGTATAGATATAATATCAGGGAAAGCTTTTCGCTCTTCTATTCCGTTTAGATCCTGCTCTGTCTTAGAATATCCCTTATCTGTATATTGTTTCTTAATTAATGGTTTATAAACATCTGCAAGGACACCATCCATATCTACTAATATTTTTCTTTTCATAATTTATACCCTTTATTTTATCTATGCGGTATTGTTTTTAGTTTTGCGAAGTTTATAATATCATGCAATATCCGGCAACACCAACACCGCAACACCCGCATAAATACCGCATATTTGATTTATTTTTTCTTCGATATTAATTATATTTGCGGTATTATGCAACATTAAGACATTAAAATAATGCTAAAGGACGAACGACATCAGTATATTCTGAATAGATTGAAAGAGAGTTACAAAGTAAATATTACAACTTTGAGCAACGAGCTGAAAATTTCTGACGATACTTTAAGAAGGGATCTTGCTGAGCTTGACAACATGGGTTTACTTACTCGTGTACACGGCGGCGCGATCTCTAAATCTGGCATACCGGTTGAGTTCACAGGAAGGCTTATGAGAGATATGGAGCAAAAGCATAATATAGCGTCGAAAGTGATTCCTCTGATAAAGGAGGGTGAGGTATTGCTTATTGACGGTGGTACGTCAAATCTTGAAGTGGTTAGACAGTTGCCGGCTAACATGAAGCTCACAATATATACCAACAGTTTTCCTATAGTAACGGAACTAATGCAAAGGGCGGATATTGAGGTTATATTTTTGGGAGGAACTCTGTTTAGAAGTTCTCAGGTGACAGTTGGCGTTTCGGTCTTTCAGGCTCTTCTTTCTATACGTCCCGACTGGCTTATACTTGGAGTTTGCAGTATACATCCTAAAATCGGACTATCGGGACCCGACAGAGAAGAGTCTGCAATAAAAAGATTAATGCTTGAAAGGGCTGAAAAAACCGTAGTTCTCGCTGACAGACATAAAATCAATACCGCCGAACATTATATTATAGGATCTATAGGTGATATAGATTACCTTGCAGTAGAAGATGATAAAGTTGATGAGATGAATGAATTATTGTCAGGATTCAGATGTAAAATATTATAAGTTCTTATGTTTTCACTCCTCAAAAAGCAACTCATAATCAGACACATCAAGCCATTCGCCAAACTTCATTCCGACTTTCTCGAAATGAGAGACTTTTTTAAAACCCAATCTCTCGTGCAGGCGGCAGCTTTCTTCATTCTTACTTGTAATGCAGGCAATCAAAGCCCGGTATCCTGACTTACGACAATCATTTATAAGGACATCCATCAACTGCCGTCCTATACCTTTTCCTTTACATTCAGAGGTTAAGTATACAGTCGTTTCAAGTGTATATTTATAAGCGGCTCTTTCTTTCCATGGATGCACGTAACAGTACCCTGCCACATTACCTTCAATTTCGTAAACGTAATAAGGAAAATCGCGTGAAATATCGTTAATTCTCTCCAGCATAACTTCAACAGCAAGCGGTTCTGTCTCAAACGTAACAATACTTTCCTGCACGTATCTATTGTAAATATCAGTTATAGATTTGGCATCTTCTGGTCTTACTTTTCTTATCATAATGTGTATGAAGCTTTAGTGTAATACAAAGTTAAGTGATTTGTATCCATATTTCATTTATTCAGACTAAAGCTTTTTGTACCATATCACATAACATTTACTACTATTAATCATTCTTTTTCTTATATCTGTATAATATCGGGGGTAATACAAGTATTATATAGATACAAACAAGGATTGCTATATAAATTCTTTTATGAGCTATGCCGAGTTGAGATGGCGGGAAAAAGCATAGTATAAAGGATAATGCAACCGACAAGATACCCAACAAAGCTATACACCATGCCTGAAACATATTTTTGCCGGCTTTAAATGGACGGGAAATATTCTTTTGTTTATACCTGAGTTTTAGAAATGAGGTAAATAGTATCAAATACATTGTAAGGTATATAGCATTGGTAATTTGAAGTAACATTTGATATCCCTGCTGCACTTTGGGTGCAAAAACGTAGATTAAACAAATTATTGTTACTATCACAGCCTGAGCTCCTAATATTGTAGTCGGTGCTCCATTTTTATTCTGCCTTTTTACTATTTCCGGTAAATGACCATGCTTGGCTATATAATTTATTGCTGAGGACGGTCCGCATATCCAGGTCTGCGTATTCGCCAGCACACCAAACACAAGAGCTACAGATAATACCGGAACCATTAATTTAATTCCCGCAAACGTCAGATATTCTTTAAGTGCTGTTATAACAGATTGTGTTATGTTTAAATCTTTTGATGGAATAACTACAGCTATAGACAAAGTACCTAAAACATATACAAGACCAATTATTATACATGACCATAGTAAAGCTTTGGGATAATCTTTTGTCGGATTTTTCATCATGTATACATGAACTCCATTAACCTCAAGACCAGAAAAGAAAAGCATAATACTTACGGCCATCACAAACTGATCAATGGTATTAAATCTTGGTATTAAATTTGACAAACTCAAGTTCATTTCAATCTGCCCTCCCCTGATTATATAATAAAATGATAGTACTACAAGTAATATCATTGGAAATATAATACCAATCCAGACACCATATTTTGAAATATTTCCGACATTTTTAAGCTCTTTTGTAGCTATAAATGTGCATAAAAAGAAAATAATTAATATAAACAGAATTATAAAAACCTTATTAGAAGCAAGTTCGGAAGATATATAGTCAGGAAATATGTATGAGAAAGTCACTGCGGCGAATGTCAAAGATAAAGGATAAAAGAATATTGATTGTATCCACTGCAACCACGTAGCTAAAAATCCGGTCTGGTGAGAGAATGCATTAGTCACCCATACATATATACCGCCTTCTTGCGGAAACATTGAGCCTAATTCTGCAGAAACTAATGCTATAGGCACTAAGAAAATTATTAAAGATATTATATAAAAGGTGATTGACGTAAGGCCATAAAATGCTTCAGAAGGAAATCCATATATATTAATAACTGTAGCCACATTAAGTGCAACTATAGTTCCGATACTAAAATATGACTTTGAAGATGTAATAGTTGGTTTAGCCATAACTTTCTATTGTGAATAAACACGGATATAATAATTCTTGTGCTAAAATCATTATTTATCCGTGTTTATATTTTAAATAACTTCGTTATTATAACTATCTATAATTTACGATTTAAGCCTTGGTGCGGTCTCTTTCTGGATGAAAATTAAAATTATAGCTATTATAGAGGCTATAATAAATGGCAAATACATTACATAATGACCATGTTTTTCTAACCCTGAAGGAAGATTCATCAATATACCGCCTATAATAAACATAAAAGCATTTACAAATGCCGCGCTGGTTCCGGTCAATGGACCACCGGCTACATCCGAACTTATCATAAATGAGATCATCTCTGCTGTAGCCCCGAAACCAATTAAAAACATCATAAGCATAGCAAGCCACAATGGTAGTTTAATATAAACTACAAGTATTAATGCTATAGTTACTATAATCATGCCTATCAATGATGGCAGTTTTCTATTACGAATAGCCTGCGACCAACGTGGCCATATCAGACTTCCTACGCCGAGTCCGGCCCAACAAAGAGCAGACCCAATATTACCGTCATTAGCTGAAAAACCTGCATGTTTTATCATTTCAGGAGCCCAGACAACACCTATAGCTAACTGTAGCCCAAATGCTATGCCTCCCCATAAAGCGCATATCCACACCTGAAAATATTTTACTATTTGCCACAAATCCTTAAAAACTACTTTTAAAGGATTTACCCCTGAGTTATTTACTTTTTCCGGATTTTTCACGAATAACAAAGCAAGCACACACAAAACAATACCAAAATAGCCCAAATAAACAAACATATCCTGATAAGTTGTATGCCCTAATACCCAGTTGGTTATTGGCTGTTGAATTGCTGACGAGAAACTTGATGAGGTCTCCACATATCCAAACATAGTCCCATAGGCGGCAAGTCCAAACCATTTACCACCAATATACCCTGCTCCGACAAAACCAACACATGCTCCAAGAGCCATTACTAACTGCGCCAAAATGATCAAACCATAACTATCTGCTTTTCCATATAAAAACACGCCTAAAGTAACCAGGCAGAAAGCTGGAATCAAGACCTTTTTTGCTCCGAATGAATCGAGAAAAGCCCCGCCAAAAAATTGAAATATAGCAAAGGCCCATGTATAAACGCCGGCAATGATCGTCAACTGTTGTGTTGTGAGATGTAATGTCTTTTGAATACTCCCCTGCACTACAGAGAACATAGTCTGAACATTAAATAAGTACAATACAAATACAACAACAATTGCCCATATCCACCAAGCTCGCCCGCCTCCTAAATGAGGTTGCGCAGGCATTTGAATCCCTGTTCGTGGCATAATTTTAATGTTTTCGTTATTTATTTAATTCTGATACATACATAAATTCCTGCTCTCGTGACTGGTCATATACCTTCTTACCTGCTACATAGGTTGCTCTGTTCATATTATCTAAAGCAAGCGTCTGCAATACAAATAGTTTATCAAATATTGAATCTGTAAACTGCATCCTCCACTCTACGAATTCAGATGGTTTTAAGTTCAAAACAGCTATATCTGCTTCATATCCGGCTTTTAACGAACCAATAGTCTTTTCAAGATGCAAAGCTTCGGCTCCACCGTAAGTAGCAAGATAAAAACTATGTATAGCGCTAATATTCTTACGTTTCAGCATACTGACTTTATATGCCTCATTCAGTTGTCTCGGGATAGAGAAATTGGTTCCTCCTCCTACATCTGTACCTATACCGACTCTCACCGGTCTTTGCGCATCTTTGGCTTCCCAGACAGAGAATTCACCATCTCCAAGAAACAGATTTGATGAAGGACAATGAGCGCAACCGCACTGTGCCATGTGCAGTGTCTGCCATTCAGACTCCTCCATCAGACATGAATGAGCAAGAACTGATCTTTTGTCTATAAGACCAAAGTTTTTATAAACATCCGTGTATGAATCAAACTGAGGATATAGCTCGTTTACCCATGCTTTCTCTCCGATAGACTCATTCAGGTGGGTATGCATTACAACACCTTCATCGATATGGCGTTGATAAATCTCCCCTGCTAATTTTAACTGAAGCTCGGTACTTGTTGGGGCAAATCTTGGGATTACGGCATATATCTGTCTTCCTTTATTATGCCATTTATTAAGTAGAGATTCTGATAATTCAGCCGACTCTTCCGCGGATTCGTCTTTAAGAGAGTCTGGCAGGTTTCTATCCTGGAAAACCTTTCCTGTTATCATTCTCGTATTATATCTCTCCGACTCCTCAAAAAAAGCATCTACAGAGGTTGCAAATGTTGTACTGAATACATTCGCAGTAGTAGTCCCCTGTCTTAGCAATTGCCTGAAAAACACTTTTGCAACTTCATCTGCGAAGGCTTTATCTTTATATTTTGATTCTGTAGGAAATGTATACTCATTAAGCCATTGCAATAATGTATCTCCAAATGAACCTATCATTGGAGACTGCACATAATGAACATGACAATCTATAAAACCGGGTAAAATAACCGAATCTTTATATACATCAATATTTGATTCATCTAAAGCCGGATATTCTGATATTATAGATTTATAATCTTCAACTTCCAATATTATTCCGTCTTGAATAACTATCAATGCATCCTCTATATGCCTATAACAGGATTCTGAATTTACTAAAAAAGGGTCTGCTATAAATGTAACTACCTCACCTCTAATACCTGTAAGCTTTCCTCCGGTTGGATTCACAGGAAAATAATCTCTATTTTCTTTCATAAAATTAAATATTAATTAGTTTCGTTATATTTATGATGTTCTTCTCTTTATTTGAATTGTAAGTACAAAAAAACATAACAAACCAATTATTATTTAAGTTTTATTCACAATGATAATATTTCTTAAAACAGATAAAAGCTCTGCGGATGATATCAGGAGCATAGATTATTAGGTACATCTATTCGATAACACATAAGTAAACATCATATTATAATCTGATACCGGCTGTAAATCCAATCCAACCGTTAAGTCTCATTTTATCGCTATTGTTTTCCCACATAGACAAATAAGAAAGACAGGATCCTAACGCCCCTGTTTCACTATTTACATAGTCTGATATAGTCATATTAATCACTGGTCCTATGAATACTTTAAAGTGTGGTAAGATCTGCTTTGATACAGTTAATTTCAATTGAGCAAGCATATTAATCCCACCAAGATCAAATGAAGCTTTTTCTGTTAAAGAATAACCAACAGCCTCTATTTGATTTCCCCAACCATGCCTCCAGTCGATATGAGTTCCAAAACCAATACCAACGGCATGTTCTAATTGTTGTGTATTGATATAATTTATTCCGGCGCTGAAAATGGTATATAATTTATCAGTACCCAATTTAAAGTTAACTGCCGCATTTAAAGCTTCTGAAAAAGAAACTTCAAGCTCTTGTTTTCCCCCTTTTTTTATAATATTAATCAGACCAATAGATACGCCGTCGCTCTCCTCTGCGTAATTAAACAACGCAAATTGAACACCACTATTCTTTCTTGCAGTATTTACAAGAGTAGCAAACTGCAAACCTGTTATAACCTTTGCTATATTAATAATTCCGGCAAATTGAAACGGAATATTACCATCTTTGGCAATATTAATCAATCCGGCAAACTAGATCGGAAGAGCGTCGTGTAGGGAAAGAGTGTACGTCCTGGTGTAGA
>CAMTOT010000028.1 GCA_947074165.1 uncultured Bacteroidales bacterium | reverse complement strand
GGAACAGTGGACCTTCTTTACGCTCTTGAATCGAAAGCAAATGACCAGGTAGAGTTTTCCGCAGGTTGGGGACAGACAGGTATAATCGGTAAGTTGAGTTTGAAATTTACTAACTTCTCAATAAAGAATCTGTTTAATCCGAGCACTTATAAAGGTATAATACCTCAGGGTGAAGGTCAGACATTGACAATCTCAGGTCAGACCAACGCGAGTTATTATCAGGCATACAGCGTTTCCTTTATGGATCCATGGTTTGGAGGCAAACGTCCTAACTCATTATCCGTTTCGGCATATTACAGCCGTCAGACAGATATAAGCAGTAACTATTATAGCAGTAATAATTCAAACTACTATGATCCTTACTACAGTTACGGTGGAAGCAACTATTATAACAACTCATCAAGCTATCAGTACGCGATTGACCCTGATAAGTCAATACAGATGCTTGGAGCAACGTTAGGGTTTGGTAAACGTCTTACATGGCCGGATGACTACTTCCAGTTCTCAGCGGGATTATCATATCAGCTTTATATCCTTAAAGACTGGCAGTATTTCCCAATCACTGATGGTACAAGTAATAGTATAAGCCTTGATTTGAATCTTGCCCGTATATCTATTGATAATCCAATTTATACACGTCGCGGATCTTCATTTAATGTAGGATTGACAGTTACTCCTCCATATTCTTTATTTGAACCTTCAGATAAATATTCTAAAGAGGATATATTTAAAGAAAAGACTTTGAAGTGGCTTGAGTATTATAAAATCAAAGTATCCGGTAAGACATTTACTCCGCTTACATCAAATAATAATACTCTTGTGTTGATGACGCGTTTTGACGCAGGTCTTCTTGGATATTATAATAAGTATAAGAGATCTCCTTTCGAATCTTATTATATGGGTGGTGACGGTATGTCAGGATATAGCTCTTCGTATATCACAGAAACAATACCTTTGAGAGGTTACGAGAACGGGGCAATCACAAGCGGATATACAGGGTATGACGTTGCTAACGCATACGCGAGATTTGTAGCTGAGCTACGCTTCCCGGTAATGCTTCAGCCATCATCAACAATCTATGCTCTTGCATTTGTTGAGGCAGGTAATGCATGGAGTGAGATAAAAGAGTTTACTCTGTTTGATATGAAACGCTCTGCCGGAGTCGGTGTACGTATCTTCCTTCCTATGATTGGTATGATGGGTATTGACTGGGCATACGGATTTGATCCGGTATGGGGATCAAGAGATAACAGCGGAAGCAACTTCCACTTTGTAATCGGACAAGAGTTCTAAAATTACCTTGTAATTAACAAGCTCTTAAAAAAATAATTAAAACTTAAACGACGTGTAGTTTTATCCACCGGATATGCTATACGTCGTTTTTTTTATTACATTTGTCTTAATGCAAATGGTTGATTAGATTATTGTTATCATGAATAAGAACAAAAATTGTTCGAGATACGTTTTAATAAAGAATTACAGAGCATCATTTGCATGGTGAAATTATCCTTTGTTTCTAAAGGAAGATAATACAAATACATAGAAAAGATTAAGAAACAATATTACTATGAAGAGGATTTTTATAGCGTTATCACTTATTGCGATTTGTGCTTTACCACTCAGTGCACAGAAGTATGCTCTTGTCGATATAGAGTATATCTTAAAGAATATTCCGGCATATGAGATGGCCAATGAGCAATTGGAACAGATATCTAAACGCTGGCAATCGGAAGTAGAAGCAAAGGTGTCTGAAGCGCAGTCTTTGTATAAAACATATCAGGCTGAAATGGTATTTCTTTCAGAAGAGATGAAGACGAAGAAAGAGGAGGAGATACTTGCTAAGGAGCGTGAAGCACAAGAGGTGCGTCGTAAATACTTTGGTCCCGACGGAGAGCTTTATAAGAAGAGACAATCACTTATTCAGCCTATACAGGATGATATATATAATGCGATAAAAGATATATCCAATGATAAAGGGTATATGATGGTGATGGACAGAGCAAGCTCAGAGAATATCATTTACGCTTCACCGAAAATCGATATAAGTAATGAAGTACTTATAAAATTAGGATTTTCAAAATAATTATCTAAATTTGTGGCTCATTAAAAAATAATTAACTATCAAAGAGAGCTTTAATATTGAATGAAATATTTGATTGCGGCTGTCTTGGAATCAGAAAATTTAAACAATAAATACTATGTTGAAAAAGGTTATTCTTATTGCGTTGTGTATGCTTCCTTTGGTTGCTTTTGCGCAGACTTTTAAATTTGGAAATGTAAACTCAGGAGAGATTGTAGCAGCTATGCCTGAAAACGCTAACATCCAGAAAGAGATGGAGGCTGTACAGAAACAATACGAGACTGAGTTTATGAAAATGCAGGAGGAATTCCAGCGCAAGTATCAGGAATATATGTCTTCAAGAGACTCTCTACCTCAGAATATCAATGAGCGTCGTGTGCAGGAGCTTGAGGCTATTCAGCAGAGAGTGCAGACATTCCAGCAGCAGGCTCAGCAGGACTTGCAGCGTAAAGAGCAAGAGCTTGTAGTACCTATGATTGAGAAAGTAAGAAACGCTATTACAGAAGTTGGTAAAGAGAATAACTTTACTTATATCTTTGACAAAGCGGATACAGGTATTCTTTACTTCAGCGAAGATCAGACTATCGACGTATTGCCTCTTGTAAAAGCAAAACTTGGTTTGAAATAATTCTTATCAGAATATAATATTAAAGGTCTCCTTATTGAAAGGGAGACCTTTTTTTTGCTTTATACTTTCGTTAAATATATTGTTATAATTAATAAATAGCTCTTTCCCTCTTACAAACCATTTGTGTCCTTAATCTGTCTTTATATCTCCCAATATTGTTCGTTTATCACCGGTAATGCATCAGGAGGCATCCTGAATTTATTTTTTTAGTATAATTAAATAAATAAATACATAAAATTTGTTTAGAATAGAAATATTGCATAATTTAGATAGTAACCACTTGGAATATAGTGTATTGTGTTGTGTTTTGTTAAGATGTTTAACTTAAATTATTTTGTTTGTTAAGGCTTTAATAAGAGATTTTGTTCTCATTTCTAACTCATGTAATTATAGGGATGAATTAATAGTGGATAGTTTTTTTGTTAGAACCTAAGACCTAAATCATAGATCCTGTTTTGGTATTATGACCTGAGCCCGTTTATATAATCAGTGAGATATAACTAATAATTATGTCGTCTTGTATTATAGCGTATTGTATTTATAACTGAACCTAAACTACCTCTTATTATTGTTTTTAACCGATTACAATTTTCAAATTTTATTTGAATAGTAATGTGACGTATAATGTGTCGCGTTGCTATGTGAAGACGACTATGAATAATATTGATAAATGATGTAAATAACTATGGAAAAGAAATTGAAAAGAGAAACTAAAGAAAAGTTTGTCCAGCCTGTAATGTATCGGATGGAGATAAGCTTAGAGGGATTCTGTGCAGCATCTAACATGCCTACAAAGAAGAAGGCGGATGTTAAGGTTGAAGAATATTCTGAAATTACAAATGAAATCACCTTTGGTTAATAAATGAAGCTATGAAAATATTTAAGAAGTTTGTTTGCGCAGCTATAATAATCCTCATGTCCGGTTGTCAGGAGGAATTATTTAAAGACGTGAAGGTAGTAGAAGAGGGCATACCTGTAAGAGTTAAGATCGGTGTAGATATACCGATATCAACATCAATAACAAGGGCAATTCAGACCCAGGAGACAGAGCTTTCGTCTTTGACACTGATCTTTGTCAGTAAATACTCAAATTTGCGGAAGGTGGTAAGTGTGCCAATCAATCCTGAAAACAACCTTGAAGCCGATTATTCTATCGGCTCTGCCAGATATGAATCGGAAGAGATTGATATGGTGACAGGCACATTTTATTTATATGCTATAGCCAATACGGATAGTCCATTCGGGGAAACCATAACTGACGCGAACCTGCAGGAATTATTTGGCGAAACTGCTAATGAGGTTGATAACGATCATTTAAATAAGATTGAAACAATGACAACGTCGCAATTGGACAATCTTATAACTGAACTTGCCGATAAGGAGAATCTTCTTATGGTTGGCAAGCAGGAGAACGTCATAATAGAGCATGATGAAACAAGTTTGTCATTAAGTCTTAAAAGGGTAACTTCTCATATCGAATTTATATTTACTACAAGATATCAGAATGTATCATTTACACCGATATCTTATTCTGTTTATAATCTGCCAAAGCTAAGCTACGTGTATAATAGCGGCTCAAAGAAGATCTATAATGAGGATAAGTCTCACTATAGCCATTATGAGGATATAAAGATAAATACGGGCGATAATGGATTTGATTTTTTGATGTTTGAGAATATAAATGATACTATTGCAGAGTTGCAAAACTATCATTCAAGGGATAAATGGGAAGTAAAATCCAATGCCGGAACCGGTAATGCTGATAAAACATTTCTTTATGCTCCTGAGAAAAGTACTTTCGTCGTAGTGACAGGTACATATACAGATCCGGAATATACAGGTACTGTTTCTTATACTATTCACCTGGGTAATATGGACAAATCAGGCTCTATGGGTAACTTTACTGTGGGACGTAATGAGTATCACAAAAATAGAGTAACAATAATAGGGGTTGACGATATAATAAATGAATGTACCGTAACAGAAGATAATCAGCAGTATGTCGACGGTGGATTACAGCCCGGTGCAGAAGGTGATATTATAAAAAAGAATAATACAACATTTCTTCTTGACGCTCACTATGAAACCGTAATGCTGGAACTAAATCTTAATGATTATGATTATAGTGTAGATCAGAAAGTCAGTATACGCACTCCATATCAGGATATCACTTTAGATATGGGTGTTGATGAAGATAGATATTCTGATAAAAAATATGATTTGGAATGGATTAAGTTTATCAAACCAACTTCACCAAAAGATATGGTAAGTTATCCGGGTACTAATAATAGTAAGCTGTGTAATATATATAAACTTATATCAGAGCTGAAGCATTTAAATGAGACCGGTAAAGAGTCCGCTTTTATTTTAAGACCTGACAAATCAACCTCAACAGTATTTGTACAAGCATTTATTGATGAATACTATTATGATAAACTGCCATCAGATGACAATGTGGATGCTGATTGGCGTAAGTTCGTAAACAGTGGTATCAACAGGTCTATGACAGTGAGATCAGTGCCTGCCGTAAGTTCAGACGGTAATAGTCATTTTACTAAGGATTTGTCGTTTTCCATAGCTCAGAGATCTATTAAAACTGTTTATTCTACGGAAAGGCAGATAAATGGATTTGGTATTGAGACGTGGGATGAAACTGGATTGCTGCCTTTTAATTCCGGAAGAGTAAATAACTTGGATGATGAAGATGGATTGTTAAATACAAAGGCTCTTTTTAGCGGGTATAGAAGCTCAGATTATATACTTAGTAAAAGAGGATATTTCTCAAGAGCAGATGTTGAGATAAGTAACCGTAAGTATGCGAGTAACCCTGTTTCCAATGCAAGATACGCTTGTCTGTCGAGAAACAGAGATGAAGACGGAAACGGCAAAATTGAAGGGGATGAAATAAAGTGGTATCTGCCTGCCGTAAATCAATATCTTACTTTGTGGATTGGTGAAAATCAGCTTGAGGACGATACCAGGTTGTTTGATCCGGACTTAGTACGTAGCGTTACTCATGAGCAAAGTCAGGGCGCAGGATCTAACGAAACCAATTGTCACCAGATGCTGCATCATCTTTTTACCAGCTCTAAGGATGATTTTAGAATCTATTGGCCTATTGAGGGTAGTGCGTATGGTAAGAATAGTTCGGCCGGGGGTACTACTCAGAGTAATCACTATGTGAGATGTATAAGGAACTTTGGTAATAATGCAGGAGGTATTGAACCGGTGACAGAGTTTAAAGATATGGTTGTTACGGTTAAGAATATCAATGGTCATATAAGAAGCTATACAAGAACAGAGCCTTATCCGCTCGAACAGAATAACAGACGACTTAATATAGAGAGAAGTGATTATAATAAACTTTATAAATCGTTTGAAGTGGCGAGTGAAAACCTTTCAATAAACAATCAATCATTGTTCTCTTTGTCACAGATAAAAAATATTCAACTATGTGATAGTTATACACAGGGAACAAAAAAGGGATGGAGAGTACCTAATCAGAGAGAACTGATGCTAATGGTAAGACATAAAGTCGGTTTGACAGCTCCAACGGCAAGTTCTACTTTCTTTACAAATACATATAAACAGCATCCGTTCTTTTATAACGGCAATATAAGCCTGGGCGAGTGTAACTCTTATCATATAAGATGTGTGAGGGATTATTAATTTAAAGCATAAAAAAGGATTCACTTTATAGTGAATCCTTTTTTATGCTTTAATAATTTTATTACAAAGACGGAATAACCTGCTTGATAGTGCCGTCTGTATTAAACTCGAGTTTGTCCATGCAGACTTCTCTGTGATAACCTGCCGCTCTGCCCATCTCAACACCTTTAGGACGACCGAAACGGTGGTAAATAATATAAAATTCATCTTTGCCGGGTATCTGCAAAACCGAATTGTGTCCTGTGGCGTGAATATCACGAGACGGGTCCTTCATCATCACAATATTATCTTTAGGTATAGTCAGATCTCCCATTGGTGATTTGGAATACGCATAGCGGATCTTATAATTAGGACTGCGTGTATCATCTTCCGACCACATGAAATAATAAAGACCGTTGCGATAGAACACATATACACCTTCGCGGAATGTACCGTCAGGAGTCATTTTTTTGACTGTGTTCATATTGATTGAGGTCATATCTTTGTTTAGCTCAGCACCGGCAAGATATGCGCATCCCCAATAAATATAACTTTTACCCGATTTTGGATCTGTGAAAACATCAGGATCAATCTCCTGACCTCTCTCCTGACCTTCAGGCTTAAAATCAATCAATGGTTTGCCTGAATCAACAAACGGGCCTGTAGGGCTATCAGAAGTAGCCACACCTATCATCTTTTTGCCATTATTCATGCCGCCGCTGAAGTAATAAAAGTATTTGTATTTACCTTTTATCTTTTTCTCAATAATAGCAGGGGCCCAAGCATTGCCGTTTGCCCATTCTACATCTTTCTTCAGATCAAGTATCACACCCTCATCTTTCCACTCTTTAAGATCGGTAGAAGAGAAAGTCTTAAAGTAGTGTCCGCTCCATTCATTATAACCGTCGCTCGTAGGATACAGATAATATTTTTTATCCTTCTGCGAATACATTATCTCAGGATCGGCATAGTAACCTTCAATGATAGGATTGCTTTCCTGCGCAAATTCAAAGCCTTCAGGTTTGCCCCATTTATCAAGTACGGCTGCCATTTCTCGTCGAGTAATAGCCATCGCAGTGCCATGTCTTGGTTTGAAATCAAGAGTCACATGGTGATCAATCTTCTCAAACTTGTCAAGGTCTGTACTTTCACAGAAGTGAAACTCCTTATCACGATATACATCATACATAAGTATGTATTTATCTTCTCCCGCAAGTTTAAATACACAAGATCCTTCAACCGCATTACGAGTCTGCTGTTTGTACCCCGGCTGTTCGATCCATTTGCCCGACGACAGATTGTCTGTAATAGCAAGTCTTATTCCATTGCCGTGTCCTTCAGTTTTATAGAACATATAATAAAGTCCGTTCTTTGGGATAATATCTCCGTCTATACAAGGTTTTTGATCTTTAGGCATAAACAAAACTTTCGGTTCGCCTTCGATATCCGTAAATTCGTCATTGGCATATGCGTAATAAATAATATCACTACCTTTTTCACCATGCTTCATCGACCAGTATATCATATATTTGCCTGCCTGCGGATCAAAAATAGTCTGTGGAGCCCATACGCGTTTCAGTTCCTCCTGTCCGGCGTATTTCTGCTGAATATTCACTACGCTTGAAGTCCAGTTCACAAGATCCGTAGATTTAAGTAATACCATAGCTCTGTTTGAGTCCCAACCTTTCGAAGCGGTCATGTCGGTAACTACCATATAAAATGTTTTACCATCTTCGCATCTCAGGATATGAGGATCTCTCACTCCGCCTGTCTGGCTAATATCCTTAGAATCGATAACAGGTTTATTTTCATTCAGCGCTTTATAATTGTATCCGTCAAGGCTGACCGCGAAACGTATTGCCTCTCCCTGCTCTGGTGTACCGCTGGTAAAGTATGTAAACAGATATCCTGCCATATCTTTAGCCTCTGGGCCTGATTTATATTCCTGCGCTCCGGCAGATATAGCCGAGGCTGACGCAAGAGTCAATAGTACAGATTTAAAATTATTCATATTATATAATTTGATATTAAGATATTAAAGCAATGTAGTGACTAGTAAATGTTTTTCAATCATGTATCACAAATATAAAGTCAAAACTATGCACGTAAAAATATATGAACGAATATCCATTCAATATGTCTGATTTTACATTAAGATACGTAATCTGCACCAATGATTTTTAATGAAAAAAGCGGATACCTCAATCATGAAAACTGAGACATCCGCTTGTCATATACCCTTATGCCGGGTTTAGCTAATAAATATTAGTCGATTTTAATTGATGATAACTATCATGCCTGAGAATATTCCGCCAGTTCGCGTTCTTCGGTGAGCATGCCCACACCATACACTTCATTATGCTGGCTCTTATCAAGTCCGATCACTTCACTCTTCTCAGATACACGCATAGGAATCATTTTATTTGTAATCCAATATAGTGTATATGTTACTGCGAAAGAGTACACAATTACTATACCTACCGCAAGAATATGATTGATGAAGCTATGGAAATAACTTATTTCATTTGTTTCATATACGAAAATACCTGTAAGAACCGTACCCAGTATACCTCCTACACCATGGGTAGGGAATACATCAAGCGCATCATCAACGTTACTTTTGTTTTTCCAGTGAACAGCAGTATTACATACAATAGTAGTAATAAACGCAATGGTGACACTTTGTCCTACCGATACCCATCCTGCCGACGGAGTGATAGCCACTAAGCCGACTACCGCGCCTATTGCCGCACCCATCGCAGACGGTTTGTGTCCTCTCAGGCAGTCGAAAACAACCCATACAATCATAGCTGTAGCCGATGCGGTATTTGTATTAAGAAATGCTTTTACCGCTATCCCGTCGGCAGCAAGAGACGAACCTCCGTTGAAACCGAACCAGCCCAGCCAAAGCATACCAGCGCCAAGTAGTACAAACGGAATGTTAGCCGGCTTGTGAGCGCCGCTCTGGTATCTCTTGCCAAGAAATATAGCTCCGGCAAATGCCGCTACACCTGATGAGGCGTGTACTACAATACCTCCGGCGAAGTCTTTAACAAACATCTTAGCGAAAATTCCATCAGGATGCCATGTCCAGTGCGCAAGCGGACAATATACAAAAATACAGAACAGTATCATAAACACCAGATATCCGGAGAAGCGGACTCTCTCGGCAAACGATCCGGTAATAAGAGACGGGGTAATGATAGCGAATTTCATTTGAAACAGCGCGTATAGCGCAAGAGGGATAGTAAGTCCCAGGGCACTTAGGTTTTCTGATCCCTGAGGTATATGTGCTCCCACATTTTTAAACATAAAATATGTTGTAGGATCGCCTATTACTCCACCTATACTCTCTCCAAAAGCAAGAGAAAATCCAAATATAACCCAAATGACGCTTATTATGCCCATCGCAATAAAGCTCTGGAGCATAGTAGAGATTATATTCTTTGCCCTGACCATTCCTCCGTAAAAGAACGAGAGTCCCGGAGTCATCATTAATACAAAGATGGTGGCAGTTATCATCCATGCTACATTTGCATAGTTGATAGGCTCATTTTCACCCGACCATGATGCGCTTTCCGGCATCACGATTCCAAGGACGGCGAACAAAGTCATAAACGCCATCAGAATAATCCAACGTTTTTTCATAAGATTGTTATATTTGCTTTAAGATATTAAATACGCATTAATTGTTGCTTTTTGTTGCTGTGTGTGCGTTTTTAGTGCTTATTGTTGCTTTAGCGGTGCAAATATATAACAAATTGTATTTATTGATGAATTAATTGTGTCTAAAATTTAATTATTTTGATAAATAATAATCAAAGTGATGTTAAATGTGTTTATTTAGTGGCAAAAGTTGAGTTAATGTGTCAAAATTGTTTCTTTTCTGTGCTTATGTCGGGTTGGCATTCTCCTGTTTCAGTCAGGCCGCTCTCTTCAGTCTCCTCGTCAAGATTATTATTCCAAAGAAAGTATCTTGTCTCCGCAACTAATACCCCTGACAGCAGAAGAAGAGAAATGAGGTTAGGTACAGCCATCAAAGCGTTCATGCAGTCGGAGATGTTCCATACAAGCGACATATTTAATATTGAGCCGGCAAAAACAGCTATTATCCATATTATCCTGTAGCTCAGTATGAATCGTCGTCCGCCAAGATATTCTATTGCTTTCTCCCCGTAATAAGACCATCCGAGGATTGTAGAAAACGCGAAAGTCGTTATGCCGACTGTAAGTATAATAGGTCCGATAACAGGTATTTTATCAAAAGCAGATTTAGTAAGAGTAGCTCCGTGTGTATAATCAATATCGGGGTGGGCTATAACGCTGCTGACCAATACAAGGCCTGTGAGCGCGCATATAATAACAGTATCCCAGAAGGTTCCTGAAGAGGATACTAAAGCCTGTCTTACCGGGTTGCGTGTTTTAGCCGCAGCCGCGACAATAGGAGCCGAGCCAAGTCCGGATTCATTGGAAAACAGTCCTCTGGCTATACCAAACCGGGCTGCCATCATTATGGTAGAACCTATAAATCCACCTGTAGCAGCCTTCGCCGAGAATGCGGATTCTATAATTAATGATAACGTTTCCTTCAGATAAGCACCGTTCATAAACAATATAACAATGCAGCCAAGGATATAGAAAAATGCCATAAAAGGCACGAGCGCGCTGCATACCTTTGCTATACCTTTTACTCCGAATAAAATAACCATAGCAACAAGTACCGACATGACCGCTCCTGTATACAAAGGAGGTATATGCCATGACTCATTAAGCATGACCGTAATGGAGTTTGCCTGCACCGTATTGCCTATACCAAAAGCGGCAAGAGCCGTGAAAATGCAAAATACAGCCGCAAGTTTATTCATGCCGAGCCCGCGGGATAAAGCGTACATCGGGCCGCCCGAGTACTCTCCGTTATCTCCTCTCACTCTGTACTTAACGGCAAGCAGTCCCTCCGCGTATTTTGTCGATATGCCCAGCACGCCTGTCATCCAGCACCAAAATACGGCACCCGGTCCGCCAAGACTTACAGCCGTGGCCATACCTATGATGTTCCCCGTCCCGATAGTAGCCGCAAGTGATGTAGCCAAAGCTCCAAACTGACTCACGTCGCCAGGTGTATTCTTATCTTTTGTGACAGACAGCTTTATAGCGGTAAACAGATATCTTTGAGGAAACTTCAGTCTGATTGTCAGATAGAGGTGCGTGCCTACAAGTAGGATGATCATAGGCCATCCCCACAAAAAAGAACTAAGAGACGAGAAAAATTGCTCCATTATAATGCATATTGACGGTTAGTAGAAGCAAATATAAGCAAATTGTTTGTTTTTGCTTTGTTTAAAAATCAATATGCTCTACAGATATGGGCTCTTTAAGGAAAATCTCTCCGAATTCAGCAAATTTACTTTCAGATTCTGTAGTAATATATTTAGATGTGCCCTTTTTGCTGAGGCGGGTTTCCATCTCAGGATGACGAGACAGGTAGTCGGCAAGACTATCCGCTACTATATCTCCCTGAGCAATAATATTAACATCTTCAGGGAGGAATTTCTTTATCTTATTTATCAGATGAGGGTAGTGTGTGCAGCCAAGTATAATTGTATCTATTGCCGGATCTTTTGCCATCAGGGAGTCGATATGTTTCTTTACGAAATAATCAGCGCCGTCGCCGTCAGACTCAAAATTCTCAACAAGCGGCACCCACATAGGACACGCCTCACCGGTTACGATAAGTTCTGGAGATAGCTTTTTTAATTCGAGCGGATAAGACTCCGATTGTATAGTGCCCGTAGTGCCAAACACCCCCACATGTCCGCTTTTAGTTACATCAATCACTCTCTCCACCGTAGGGCGTATCACACCAAGCACTCTATTGTCAGGAGCAATATCAGGAAGGTCTCTTTGCTGTATAGAGCGGAGTGCCTTTGCCGAAGCTGTATTGCATGCCAATATAACAAGAGGGCATCCCATGTCGAAAAGCGAACGTACGCACTCAAGGGTAAAATCATATACGATATCAAAAGAGCGCGAACCGTAAGGAGCCCTTGCGTTATCGCCAAGATAGATATAATCATACCCGGGTAGTCTGCTTTTTATTTTTTCGAGGATGGTAAGTCCTCCGTAACCCGAGTCAAAAACTCCGATTGGCGAAAGACTTCTATCCAGTTTGTCGTTGATATATCTCATTAATCTTCTTCTTCAGTTTCTTCAGTATACCATTTAGAGTAGAACAGATAATTCTTAGCTATCTTCTGATTGATCTCTCTCGATTGCTCCGGGTCTACTTTCTTAATAAACTTAGCGGGACACCCTCCATATAACGCTCCCGGTTCGATAATAGTTTTGCTCAATACTACAGACCCGGCAGCTACGATAGCTCCTTCTCCGACTACTGCGTCATCCATCACGACCGACCCCATGCCAATCAGAGCGCCATCCTTAATTATAGCTCCGTGTATTGTCACGTTATGACCTATCGACACATCATCGCCAATCTCAATTGAGGATTTCTGATACAGAGTGTGCAGTACCGAACCATCCTGAATGTTTACTCTGTTGCCAATCCTTATCGAATTGACATCGCCTCTTATTACTGTATTAAACCAGATGCTGCACTGGTCACCAATTATAGTGTCGCCAATTATCGTCGCGTTTTCAGCAAGGAAACACTCATCCCCGATTTCCGGGGTAAATCCACGTACCGGAACTATTAAAGCCATATATCTATGATTGATAATTTATAATAATGTTTTTGTTTTCTCTCTTAGCCACTCTTTCTCCTCTTCGTTAAGATAAGAAGACAGCGAGTCGTATACCTTTACGTGATAATCATTAAGCCACTTTAGCTCGGCAGGCGAAAGCAGGGTAGTATCTATGCCGTTGGCATCAAACGGAAACAACGTCAGTGTCTCAAATCCAAGAAACTCACCAAAGTCGCTGTCGCCTTTTTTTACTGTCAGTATAAGATTTTCGTGACGTATACCGTATTTGCCTGCAAGATAAAGCCCCGGCTCGTTAGATGTGATCATGCCGGGAATAAGAGTAACCGGATTATGATTCATTCTTATGCTTTGCGGGCCCTCATGTACATTTAGAAAATGTCCGATACCATGTCCTGTGCCGTGAAGGAAATTGTAGTGTTTATTCCATAACGCCTGTCTGGCAAGTATATCAAGCTGATCACCGCGCGTTCCTGCCGGATATTGAGCCATGGCAAGAGCGATATGTCCTTTAAGTACCAAAGTGAAATCTTCTTTCTCTTCACGAGTCGGCTCTCCCATTATAATTGTACGCGTAATGTCTGTCGTGCCGTCAAAGTACTGACCACCTGAGTCTATCAAAAGAAAGCCTTTGTTTTTTATCTCTCTGTCAGTGTCGGATGTCGCCTCGTAATGTACTATCGCGCCATGCTCCTCATAGCCTACGATAGAAGAAAAGCTCGGAGTCACAAATCCCTGCTCACATTCTCTAAACTCAAGAAGTTTCGCTGATGCGCTCATTTCGGTTATAACCTCGGTCTCAACGTTCTCCTCAAGCCACTTATAGAATTTTACAAGAGCTACACCATCTTTAACCATAGCCTTGCGGAATCCCTCTATCTCTGTCTCGTTCTTAATAGCTTTAAGCATGGCTACAGGAGAATTAGCTTTTATAACCTCTGCCGCCGGATTTATTATCTCCGGATAGAAAGCGTTTGTTTTAGCTGTATCTATCAGTAGCTTGTATTTAGGAGACATATTTTTTAGAAAATCAGCAGCCTTTTCGTAAGACGCTGTAGTAATATTATGCTCTCTCAAATGATCTTTAACCTCAGACGTCAGTTTGCCTTCATCTATAAAGATTATATTTTCATCTTCTGATATAAATGCGAAGCTTATAACTACCGGATTGTACTCAACGTCAGAACCTCTTAAATCAAAACTCCACGCTATCTCGTCAAGCATAGACAGAAAAGTGGCATTTGCCCCGGCCTGATTTAAGGCGGTCATTATCCTGTCTCTCTTTGACGATGGATTTTCACCCGATAATGAATCAGGATATACAAACGCAAACTCTTTAGGCAGAGATGGACGCGCTCCCCATATCTTCTCAAAAGGCTCTATACCTATATTAATATGTAAAGAGTGTTTATCCAGTTGCTTTTTTAATTCGGTTATGAAATTGTATGAGCACACCATCCCGTCGCAGCCGACTGTATCGCCTGCCTGAAGTTCTCCTGCAAGTAGTTCGCTTATAGACGGAGTAGAAGATATGCCCTCTTTCATTAGAATAATGCCCGTGCCGTCAAGCTGCTTCTCAGCCTGTAGGAAATACCTGGAGTCGGTATACAGAAAAGCGCTGTCAGTAGTGACAACTATTGTCCCCGCCGAGCCGTCGAACCCCGATATCCACTCACGACTTTGCCAATGAGGCGCGACATACTCGCTTAGATGAGGATCCGTACTCGGTATAATAAATGCCTCAAGAGAGTTTTCTCTCATTACTTCTCTCAACGCTGTGATATTAGTGATAATATGTGAATTCATATATTCGGAAATTTTTTCACTAAGTTAACAATTTATATTAATCGTAAAAAATAACGCTTGCTTTAATAATCCTGTGCCACGTACATGGCAGAGCCGTGACAAGCGCGTGTCACAACTCTGCCATGTACGTGGCACGACTCTGTCATGCTCATGGCACAATCTTTTGGCGGGATATAATTAGAATTCTACAATAGGCAATAAAAGATCGGAAGAGCGTCGTGTAGGGAAAGAGTGTACGTCCGTGTGTATATCTCGGT
>CAMTOT010000027.1 GCA_947074165.1 uncultured Bacteroidales bacterium | reverse complement strand
GGCGGTGTAATAGCATCGATGACTCACCTTCCGGTAATCGGGGTTCCTATCAAATCTTCTATAGAGGGAATGGATGCTCTTCTTGCTATCGTACAAATGCCTCCGGGTATTCCGGTAGCCACAGTAGCTATCAACGGCGCTTTAAACGCAGGTATTCTTGCCGTTCAGATGCTGGCTCTGTCTGATAAAGACATTGAACAGAAATTAATCGCGTATAAAGCGGGTCTTGCCAACAAAATCGTTGATGCTAATAAAGAACTCGCAGAAATAAAATATGAGTTTAAAACAAACTGATAATCTTGCGAAAGATAATTTATATAGAGGCTGTCTAACAATAAAATGTTAGACAGCCTTTTTTGTGTTATTACTCTTTCATCTTATGTTTATGGAAGGTAAATCAAAAATATCCTAACTAAACCTTTATGTGCAACGGCGGTTGCCGATATCGGCAACAGGCGTTTCCCTCTTTGGAATCCGTTGATTCCAAAGTCGGAATCAGCTGTTGCACTTTCCGGCAACCGTTGATTCATATATAGTATTGGTTGGGAGATTTTTGAAAAGGCACGGATCATCCATTTTTTTTTATTTTATATCAAGACATTTGAGTCGTATAAAATTCCGGATACTACATATTTGTAGTTTAACGCATCGCCACAAAAACACATACTACCCTAACTATAAGACACTTAAAAAACATGGCATGTTTTTAGTTTTTAATAATACAAGAAGACAACGATTAAACACCGTTATCTCTTTTAGATATAAAGACATAAAGCTAAAACATGCAACTATATGACAAAATCATCTTACAACTCGGCAACATACATAATAATATCATTACTTCTGGCAGTATCCACTATGATATCATTTTGCATAGGCAGATATGGGATATCATACCAGGAACTAACGGAAGCTTTATTTAATCACACTGAAAACCCTTTTATAAATGTAATATTATTTAATGTAAGGTTGCCGAGAATTATAATGGCGCTGCTTGCCGGCGGAGTATTATCAATGGCCGGGACTTCATATCAGGCAGTATTTAGAAATCCGATGGTAAGTCCCGACATATTGGGCGTATCATCCGGAGCAGCCTGCGGTGCTTCTGTTGGTATATTACTTTCTTTAAACAGCTTTGGCATACAAATAATAAGTTTCGGATTTGGTCTTCTCGCTGTTTTTATCACCTACGGTATAAGTAAAATACTAAAAAAGGGAAATGATGAGATATTAATGCTCATACTGACGGGAATGATAATAAGCGCTTTATTCGGATCTGCGATCTCTCTTCTTAAATATGTAGCAGATCAGGACACCAAGCTTCCCGCTATAACATTCTGGATGATGGGATCGCTTACATCCGTAACTACAAGCGACATAAAATCCTTACTCCCCTCTCTTATGATAGGCATAATCCCACTTATGCTTATATCCTGGAAACTCAATGCTCTCTCCTTAAGCGAAGATGAAGCATTTAGTCTGGGCATAAATCCGGCGCGAATAAGATTAATAACGATTCTTTGCGCTACGCTTATAACTGCCTCCATTATCTCCTTTACCGGACTAATCGGTTGGATAGGACTTATCATACCTCACTTTTGCAGATTTGTCATAGGGGCGGATACTCGCAAGTTAATGCCATTTTCATTTCTATGCGGGGCTATATTCCTTTTATGGGTAGATAATATTTCACGTTCTATTACGGCACTTGAGATACCAATAGGCATAATAACTTCGATAACCGGTGCTCCTGCTTTCTTACTTTTCCTTGCAAAAGGAAAAAGAATAACCAACTAAACATCCATATGTATGAAACTAAGAGTAAATAATTGCAGTATGGGTTATTATAATAAAACAGTTCTGAGAGATGTAACCCTTGATATCGATACTGGAGATATAGTATGTGTGCTGGGCAGAAACGGCACAGGAAAAACCACATTATTTAAAACTCTGCTGGGCATTCTTCCTCCTATCTCCGGTGATCTATTTCTCAATGAAAAGAGCATAAAGGCATGGGACAGACGCAAGTTTGCCAACTGCATAGCCTATATACCACAGGCTCACGCCATGCCATTCTCTTATCCGGTAATAGAGATGGTACTTATGGGGAGGATATCTCATGTCAATATGTTTTCTTCACCATCTAAGAAAGACATAATTATAGCGGAAGAGTCACTTGAGAAAATGAATATTTCACATCTGAGGGATAGAAATTTCAGTACCCTGAGCGGCGGAGAGCAGCAACTTGTTATCACAGCGAGAGCACTTGCGCAAAAAGCCTCGTTCATAGTTATGGACGAACCCACCTCAAGTCTGGACTTCGGAAATCAGATAAAGATAATCAAACAGATAAGAGAGCTGAGAGAACATTCATTAGGAATAATAATGGCTACACACTCACCTGATCATGTATTTATGTGCGATTCGAAAGTAATACTTGTTGATTCAGGTACCGCGGTAATGTCGGGTCATTGTGATAAAGTAATTACAGAGTCAATGCTTAACAGACTTTACGACATAGATATAATAATCAATCAGATAAAAAAACCAGACAATGAAAGAAAGGTGTGTATACCTCTTCTGTAATTTAATATAAATCATTATGAAAGAATCAACAAAAACACTGTATCCTGTCACAATGATAGGAACCGGCCCCGGCGATCCCGAGCTACTTACCATAAAAGCAAAAAACATTATGAGCGAAGCTGATTATGTGTTATACGATTGTCTTCCCGCCACACATGTACTAAACGCAGCAGGTAAAAAGGCGATTGTAAAATTTATCAACCGACATATAGAAAATGGGCCTGTCACTGAAGATATTCTTGAGGTAGCCCGCGATCTATATTTACAGGGAAAAAAGGTAGTCAGAATAAAGGCGGGAGATGCAATGATGTTCAACGGAGGGGGAAGCGACTGTAAACGACTAAAGGAGATGGGAGTCAGATTTAATGTGATCCCCGGATTGACCGCGGCAAGTGCGGCAACAAGTCTTTTCGCAATACCCATCACCGAAAAATCAGAAAGCAACAGCATAGTATACGCTATCGCTGATAAGATAGACGACCGCATTGATCATCTCCGTGATATAAGTCATCTTTTCAAACATGGCACTACTCTTGCTCTTTATATGGCTTATGACAATCTAAAGGATATCATTAAGATCTTTAAATCGGAAGGTATTGAAGGTACACTGCCCGTAGTAATAGCATCTATGATATCTCTTAAGAATCAGGATTGCGCCATGGCCACACTCGATACTGTATTTGAGGTTATTGAAAATCGTGAGATGTTAGCCCCTTTTGTATTCTTCATCGGAAAATATGTAAATGTAAATATTGTTGCTACAGATATGAATTAACGGCTGAGATGAAGCTTATTGATAAGTGTATATAAATAAATGGATATAGTAAAATTTTTAATACTTGTGTTATTATGAGAAAAGGTATATTATCATTTGTAATCATGCTCACAGCTCACTCACTGATTGCTAAAGAGCCTGTCGCGATACCCGATACCACAAAAATATATCAATTGGGTAATGTAAATATAATCGCCACAAAGGGTGCCGCCGCGTCTTCAGACAAAATTATGATGGAGCAAATGTCAGATTACAACCGAACCAATCTGACAGAAGCAATCAATATGCTGCCGGGCATCTCAATATCAGAGTCAGGAGCCCGCAACGAGGGTTCCTTATACGTCAGAGGATTCAATATGCTGCAGGTGCCTATTTATTATGACGGCATACCTATCTATGTGCCCTACGACGGGAATGTAGATATAACAAGATTTATGACATTTGATTTTTCACAAATAAAAGTTGACAAAGGTCTTACATCCGTATTATACGGAGCTAATGCAATGGGAGGAGCTATAAATATAGTATCAAGAAAGCCAAGCGAAAAATTTGAAGCAAACGGTATGGCGGGATGTAAATTTGGAGAAGGAGAAACAGGCGCATACACAGGGGCTATAAATATAGGGAGCAACATGGGTAAATGGTATGCTATGTGCGGAGCCTCCTATATTGACAATAAGTTTAATACAATGTCTAAAAAATTTGTCGCTACTGAAGCTGAAGACGGAGGTAAGCGAGAGCATTCCGCGTACCGGGATTTAAAACTCAGCGCAAAAATAGGATATACCCCCAACGCAGACAATGAGTACTCAGTGAATCTAATTTATCAAAAAGCGTCAAAACAGATCTCGCCGTCAATAGCAGGTGGTCAGTTTCGTGATTATCCGGATTATAATAAAAAGAGCATATATTATAAATCCACAACTAAAATACACGACATAATAAAGCTTAACATCACAGCCTTTTATGATAATTATTACAATGTAATGGATCAGTTTGACGATGATAAATATCTTACACAAAACACGAAGAGAGCATTCCATAGCATCTATGACGATTATTCGGCAGGTGGATCAGTCATCTTAGAGAATAAGATAAAAGAAAATACATTTAGGATTGCTTTCCATGAGAAATACGATTCGCATAAGGAACATAACGGATCAATTAAAGCAAATGAAACAATCGGACAAAAAGAAATAGACGGGGAGCCGGTACAGGAATATATTGATAATACTATATCTATAGGCATAGAGGATATCTATTCACTTACCTCATCTTTTGATATCATAACAGGATTAAGCTATAATTACAGAAGTAATTCAAAAGCACAGGAGTACGGTACAAATTACTATACAGGAGACAAAAACGTTTTATATGATTTCCCCGTAAAAAGCGATGATGCTTTTAATTATCAGATTGGTCTTAAATACAGTTTTCTAAATAGTCACTCTCTTACGGCATCAGCGTCGGGCAAATCGCATTTCGCCTCCCAGAAAGACAGATATTCATGCAGATTAGGTTCTCAGGAACCCAATCCCGAACTTAAATCAGAGTTTGCTTATATATATGATATCACGTGCGAAGGATATGTTAGTAAATACTTTCAATATAGTGTATCATTGTTCCGCAACGAATTAAAGGATGCAATATATCAGATAACAGTAGGAACGCAGGATGACGGAACACCATTGTATAAGAACACAAACGCAGGAGAAGCTTTGTTTCAGGGATATGAAATAGGCATCGGGATAAAACCGTTGAGTGCTCTTAACGTCGGATTTAATTACAGCTATATACACAGAAAAAACAAGTATGACGAATCAATAAAATACGTTGGAGTACCTGATCACAAGTTTGTAGGATACTTCAAATACAAATTGCCTTTCTATGATATCTGCCTGCTTGGAGATATGGAATCAAACTCATCCAGATATATAACAAGCAAAGGTGATAAACTGCCGGGATACACAATATTCAACGCAAAGGTGACATGTAAAATCATAGACGGATTAAACATAGAGGCCGGGGCAAAGAATTTTACTGACAAATACTATTGCATAAGTGTAAACTATCCGCGTGAAGGGCGCACCTTCTTTACCAATCTTGTTTATAATTTTTGAGTAATATGGATAAAACTAAAACCCATTATATTTATATAGTCATATCGTTTACCTTATATCTGTTTTGCGGATGTACAGGCAGGATACAAAGGACAGAGGGGCATACCACAAGAATATTCGAAGATATGGCCGGCAGAAAGATAGAGATTCCACTCCGGCTTGAAAGAATATTTATAGACCGGCATTCAACATTAATGTTTTATTCGTTAGATACTGTGAGAAATGTTAATGTCGGATTCAACTACACCGATACGGAAAAGAGATATCTTAAAAAATCATTCTATGAGAATAAACCGTACGTTATTGAGGCCGGCTCTCATGAAGAGATAGTATCATTAAAACCCGATATTATATTATGGTCGCAGAAACTAAGTCCGGATATAATAGAAAAGGCCGATATTCTTCAGAAAAAGTTGAATATTCCGGTTATTCTTATGGATATGGATATCTCGAGATATAAAGAAATAATGAGATATATGGGAAGTCTTCTCGACAAAGAACAGAAGTCTGCCGAACTAATATCTTTTATTGAGTCGAATATTGACCCAATTCCACAAAAGATTGCCGGGATACCTCAGGATAAAAGAAAAAGAATCTACTATGCAGAAGGCATAAACGGGCTTGCCACCGATCCGAAAGGTTCCGTCCACAGTTTGCTTATCGAGTTATGCGGTGGCGATAATGTAGCACGGTCTGTAGATGTCCTGCCCGGAAAAGGAATGACCTCCGTATCGATAGAGCAGATCTACGCATGGAATCCGGAATATATACTTGTATGGTCAGGCAATTTCGATTCAATGAGCTCATATAAGGAAATAAAACAGAATAAATTATGGTCAGACCTAAATGCGGTAAAGCAAAATAAAGTTATCCAGGTTCCGTGGCGACCATTCGGATGGATAGACCGTCCACCAGGCATGAACAGACTAATCGGATACATGTGGCTATCAAACACATTATTTCCGGAAGAAATGAATATCGACATAGTAAAGAGCAGTCAGGAATTTTTCAGATTATTTTATCATTATAATCTTAGCCATGAAGAAGCAGTTCAGCTCAGTAATCCTAAACCGGGTTGCTGAGCTGACCTTTTTTTATACTATCTTTGTTATAATGTTAGAATTAAGTAATTAAATACAAAATAATGGATCTGTATAACTACAAACGTCGCAAATCATCGGAAGTAAAGATAGGCAATACTCCACTCGGAGGCGATAATCCTATACGACTTCAGTCAATGACCAACACCTCGACACTTGACACCGGGGCATCTGTAGCTCAGATAATAAAGATAATTGAGAACGGAGCTGATTATGTCAGACTTACCGCGCAAGGGGAACGAGAGTCAGTCAACCTCGCAAATATTCGTCAGGCAGTAAGAGACGCCGGATATGATACGCCGCTTGTAGCAGATATACATTTCAATCCCAAAGCTGCGGATGCGGCCGCGCTTAATGTAGAGAAGGTAAGAATTAATCCAGGCAACTATGTAGACAGCGCACGTACATTCAAATCACTTGAATATACAGACGAAGAGTATTTGCAGGAGATAGAAAAGATAAGAGTCAGATTCGTGCCGTTTATCAATCTATGCAAAGAAAACAATACAGCAATCAGAATCGGCGTCAATCACGGATCACTTTCTGACCGTATAATGAGCAGATACGGTGACACACCGGAAGGGATGGTTGAGTCATGCATGGAGTTCCTTCGCATAAGCGTCGCTGAGCAGTTCTACAATGTAGTCATATCAATAAAAGCGTCAAACACAGTCGTGATGGTACGTACAGTGCGATTACTTGTGAAAGCAATGGAGAAAGAAGGAATGACATTCCCGCTTCATCTTGGCGTTACAGAGGCAGGTGAGGGTGAAGACGGACGCATTAAATCGGCACTCGGCATAGGAGCGCTTCTTTCCGACGGTATTGGCGACACTATAAGAGTATCACTTAGTGAAGCGCCTCAGCTTGAAGTTCCCGTAGCGGCAAAACTTGTTAATTATATTACATCGCGGGCAAATCATCCGGAAATCGAGGGACCGTCTGATCCGTTGTATGATCCGTATAATATCACAGGGCGTGACACATCTCCGGTTAATAATATTGGAGGTTCGCATTTACCTGTTGTTATAGCAGATATGAGCAACCATATCATAGAGGATATCAACTCGAATATAAAAGAGTCGCTTTTGAAATATCCACTTGATTATGTATATATAGGCAATCACTCGGCAGATGATGTTGATTTTGAAAACATTATTGTCAATTACAATAACTTCGACACACATTGCAGCGAAAAAAATATTTATCGTCTTTATAACGTAAAACAGCTAAATGAGCTTAGAGAGAGTAATGATGATTTAAGCTTCCTGTCGCTTACTTATGACGACTATAAATCACACCGTGCAGAAATAGCCTCACTCAAAAAATGCGTTCTGGTAGCAAAGAGCGGTAATATCAATATACCCGGTGAACTTCGCGCATTTGCTTTGACGCTTGAAAAAGACGCGGTCACTCTTCCGCTTATCTATCACGGTAATTATAATGAACCTAATATAGAGAATCTTCAGGTGAAATACGCGTCTGATCTTGGTTCTTGTCTTATCGACAGACTGATAAACGGTTTATCACTGCATAATGATAATGACCGCATATCTCCGGCTACTCTTGTGAGTCTTGAGTTCTCAACTCTACAGGCGGCTCGTCTGAGAATAACGAAAACAGAGTATATATCATGTCCCGGATGCGGAAGGACACTTTTTGATCTTGAGAGCACTATAGCAAAAGTAAAACATGCCACATCGCATCTTACCGGACTTAAGATAGGCATTATGGGATGTATAGTAAATGGTCCTGGAGAGATGGCAGACGCCGACTACGGCTATGTAGGAGCAGGCAGAGGCAAGATATCTCTTTATAAAAACAAGGAGTGCGTGGAGAAGAATATCCCGGAAGCAGAGGCGGTAGATAAACTAATTGAACTGATAAAAAAATATGGCGATATGTAATGACTCAAAGCAGACCAATCTGCTGGGGCATGAGAAAATACCTAAACTGCTTTCTCATTATGCCATTCCCGCCATTGTCGGCACTATGGTTATGGCACTTTATAATATCATTGACCGCATATATATCGGTCAGGGCGTGGGTCCGGAGGCAATATCCGGACTGGCCCTTACCTTTCCGGTAATGACATTAAGCACAGCGTTCGGTATGCTGGTCGGTAACGGTGGAGCGGCAAGGATATCGATCTTGTTGGGAAAACAAGATGATCCTACGGCAAGACTTATATTAGGCAACTGTCTTATCCTGGTACTTATCATAGCGTCATGCTACAGTATTGTCAATTTTATCTGGATGGACGAAATACTAAGAGCCTATGGAGCAACCGATGTGACATTGCCTTACGCTCGCGACTATCTTAGCGCGATAATCCCTTTTACCGTATTCAACAATCTGAGCTTCGGATTCAATAATATGATGAGAGCCTCAGGTTTCCCCCGAAAGGCAATGTATACAATGATGATAAGCGCTCTTGCAAACGTTATACTTGATCCAATCTTTATCTTCGTATTTGATATGGGAATAAGAGGAGCCGCTATTGCCACTGTAATATCCATGGGCATAACAGTAGTATGGGTTATGTCTCACTTTACAAACAAAAAGCACACAATAAGATTTAAGCGGGAATCTCTTCACCTCAACAAGCGAATAATCATAAGCATACTTAGTATCGGGCTTTCCCCTTTTCTTATCAATTTCACTGCAGCATTTGTCAATGTGTTTATGAACCGCTCTTTACTAACCTACGGTGGCGATATGGCGA
Source organism: uncultured Bacteroidales bacterium (assembly GCA_947074165.1). GTDB lineage: Bacteria > Bacteroidota > Bacteroidia > Bacteroidales > JAUNSR01 > JAUNSR01. Next base: position 6,065 of record CAMTOT010000027.1, on the reverse strand, counting down.
TAGGAGCCTTTGGCATAATAAACAGTTTCGCCATGATGATAGTGATGGTCATACTCGGTTTGTGTCAGGGAATGCAGCCTATAGTTGGTTACAACTACGGAGCCAACCAGGCAGACAGAGTCATGCAAACCTACAAAATGGTGGTCATAATAGCTACCGCGATATCATTTACAGGCTTTCTGCTCGCGATGTTTTTCCCTCACATAATAGTACGCGGATTTACCAACGACACTAATCTCATAAAGATATCATCGGAGGGCATGCGTCTTGTCATGGCGGTATTCCCGATTGTAGGCTTTGTGATTGTAACTACAAACTTCTTTCAATCGCTTGGTAAAGCATGGAAAGCAATCTTCCTTAGTCTTTCACGTCAGGTATTGTTTCTTATCCCTATGATATGGCTTCTGCCTCAGTTCTTAGATCTTAAAGGTGTATGGGCAGCGTCTGCCGCATCAGATTCTATTGCTTTCTTTATAGCAATGTTTATGTTTTACAGATACGGGCGTATTAATAAGGAAACGTATATACAAATAAGATAAACAGACAATATGCCACAAACAGACAATCTGCCACAAACAGACGATCTGCGACATACGACTATCTGACTATTTAATAAACTATTTATAAGAAAAGAGGCTGAACCCATAATGGATTCAGCCTCTTCTGTAATATATAATATCAGATATTATTCTTTGTCTTCACGACGCTCTCTGCGATCATCACGACGATCATCTCTGCGGTCGTCACGACGGTCGTCACGACGGTCGTCTCTGCGACGGTCATCACGGCGATCGTCTCTGCGGCGATCATCTCTTCTGTCACCACCGCGACGGTCGTCACGACGGTCTCCGCGAGGACGCTCCTGGCGTTCCGGACGCTCAGGCATTCCTTCCGGACGTGGCTGAAGAGCTTTCATAGAAAGGCGGAATTTACCTGTTTTCTTGTCAACTTCAACAAGTTTCACAGTTACCTCATCACCCTCTTTAATACCAGACTCTTCCATATCTTCGATACGAGCCCATGATATTTCAGAGATATGAAGAAGACCGTCTTTTCCAGGCATAAACTCAACGAAAGCGCCAAACGGCTGAAGAGTTTTTACTTTACCTGTATAAACTTCACCCTCTTCAGGTACAGCGATGATACCTTTAATCTTAGCCATAGCAGCTTCAATAGACAGACGGTTAGAAGCAGAAATCTCTACGCGGCCCTGGTTTTCAATCTCTTCGATAGTAACCACTGCGCCTGTAGCTTCCTGAATACCCTGAATAATTTTTCCTCCCGGGCCGATAATAGCACCGATAAATTCTTTAGGAACCATGATAACCTCGATACGCGGAGCGTGATCTTTCATATCATGACGAGGCTCAGGCATAGCGTCAGTAATCTTACCTAAGATATGAGCGCGACCCTCTTTAGCCTGCATAAGAGCTTTTTCAAGGATTTCATAAGAAAGACCATCCACTTTAATGTCCATCTGAGTAGCAGTAATACCTTTTTCAGTACCTGTTACTTTGAAGTCCATGTCACCCAAGTGGTCTTCATCACCAAGAATATCAGAAAGAACGGCGAACTTATCGCTGCCGCTATCTTTGATAAGACCCATAGCGATACCCGACACAGGGCGGATAATCTGTACACCCGCGTCCATCATAGCCAGAGTACCGGCACAAACAGTAGCCATAGAAGACGAACCGTTTGACTCAAAAATATCAGAAACAAGACGCACTACGTAAGGGCAGTCTTTAGGAACCATATTTTTAAGAGCGCGATTAGCAAGATTACCGTGACCAATCTCACGACGACCTACACCACGAGAAGCGCGTGCCTCACCTGTAGAGAACGGAGGGAAGTTATAGTGAAGAAGGAATCTGTCGCGGCCCTGATCAAGAACCTCATCGATAATCTTCTCATCAAGTTTAGTACCAAGAGTACAAGTAGTAAGTGACTGAGTCTCACCACGAGTAAATACCGCCGAACCGTGAGGTCCCGGTACGTAGTCAGTTTCAATCCAGATAGGACGAATCTGAGTAGTTGAACGGCCGTCAAGACGTTTACCTTCATCAAGAATAGAGCGACGCATAGCCTCTTTCTCCACATCATGATAATAACGTTTGATAAGACCAATTTTTTCAGCAGCGTAGTCAGGATCAAGAGATTCGATATATTCTTTAAGCACAGCTTTAAAGGCATCTCCTCTCGCGTGTTTATCAGCATTACCCTGAGAAGCGATAGCGTACACTTTATCGTAGCACACTTCATGTACAGCCTGACGAAGCACATCGTCATTATCTTCATGACAGTAAGTACGTTTCACAGTTTTACCTGCAGCTTCCATTAGCTCAAGCTGAATACGGCAATGATCTTTGATCGCCTCATGAGCTATTTTCATAGCTTCAAGCAGGTCAGCTTCAGAACACTCGTCCATCTCACCCTCAACCATCATGATATTATCCATAGTAGCACCTACCATAATATCCATGTCAGCTTTAGCAAGTTCAGCGAAAGTAGGGTTAATTTTAAATTCACCGTCAATACGAGCTACGCGAACTTCAGAGATAGGACCGTTGAACGGAATATCAGAAACAGCAATAGCAGCAGAAGCAGCCAATCCCGCAAGAGCGTCAGGCATCACTTCACCATCAGAAGAATATAGAGTAACCGTCACGAACGTATCCGCGTGGTAATCATCCGGGAAAAGCGGACGAAGAGCACGGTCGATAAGACGTGATGTCAGAATTTCATAATCGGAAGGACGACCTTCTCTTTTTGTAAAACCACCCGGGAAACGACCCGCGGCAGCGAATTTTTCTTTATAGTCAACCGACAGTGGCATAAAATCCACACCCGGACCAACTTCAGTAGCCGAACAAACAGTAGCCAATAGCATAGTGCCGCCCATTCGAACCTCTACGGCACCGTCAGCCTGTTTAGCTAACTTGCCTGTTTCGATCGTGATAGTTCTCCCATCACCAAGATCGATCGTTTTCTTAATCGATTCAATCATACAATTTATTTTCTTTTCACTTTCTGTCAAATTGAGGCAAATATAATTAATATTTTACTAAATCTAAGTAAATGCACTGAAAAACACATCCATACGCATTGCATTTTATAGAAGAATGTTATAGGGCATATTTTGATTTAAGCATTGTTTTGATTAAGTATTTCATTTTTATATCTTTGTATAAAGTATTAACAATACTTAAATTGTTAATTATAATAATATATCATAAAACAAAATCACTAACAAATCAAAGTTTATAATGAATCGTATATATCTGATCAGCATTATATGCTTACTGTTCGCGTCATGTACCAAACGTGAGCTTACAGTAGAGGGGACTGTAACAGGAGGAGAGGGCAAACTGCTCACATTCGAAAAAGCAGCGGTAGCACAGACCTCTTTTATCGACACATTAACACTTAAAGCAGGTGGAAAGTTTAAATTCAAAACAGACGCGGTAAACCATCCTGAGTTTTTTATCTTAAAATTAGATAACCAGATAATCAACATAGCAGCTGATTCATCAGAGACAATCACAATCGACGCCAATGCTAATTCATTCGCCACAGACTACACCGTAAAAGGATCCCGTCAGACGGAGAACATAAAAGACATAACGGGAAAAGGCATTAAATTCCGTCGTTCACTTGCGTCACTAAATGAAGCATACAACTCAAAATCAATCACGCCGCAGGCATTTACAGATTCTGTCAACGTACTTCTTAAAGAGTACAAAGACGGCGTATCACAATATATATATGAGAATCCGTCGTCGACAGGCGCATACTACGCTCTGTTACAAAAAATTAACGGACTAATCGTATTCGATCCATACAGTGATGAAGACTACAAAGCCTTCGGAGCTGTAGCTACAGGATGGGACACATACCACAAAGAGAGTGACCGCGCGCGTCAGCTTGTACAGATCACACTAAACGCGCTTTCACAGCGCAAAAAGACAGTAAACCCGAATGAATCGGTTTCTGTAGTCGAACAAAACAACATAGAAATTGTTTTACCTAATATTAACGGCAAAGATGTAAAACTTTCTGATTTATTAGGAAAAATTGTATTGTTGAACTTTACAGCATACGGAGCCGAATACTCAGGGCCATACAATATGGGATTAAATAAACTATACGAAAAGTACAAATCTAAAGGATTAGAGATTTACCAGGTATCTCTCGACTCAGACGAACACTTCTGGAAAGTAGCTGCAAGCAACCTTCCATGGGTAACCGTAAGAGATAAAAACAGCATATATTCTACCTATGCGAGAAGCTACAACGTAACCGAGCTTCCTACATCATTCCTTCTTGGCAAAGACGGAGCGATCTTACAGAGAATAACCGACAACAATGCTTTAGAGGAGGCATTAAAGAAAGCGCTATAACGGCAGAAAACATTAAAGTTCTGTTGTTAAGCGCTATAAAAGCTTACAACGGAATCAAAAAACTTATTATATTTGCATAAAGGCATACACAAAAAAGGGTTCCGGCATATTATACCGGAATTCTTTTTTGTTTTATATACACTTACAAACTAAATAATTACAATTCAATTAAAAATATAATACTATGGCAGTAAATTACATGACTCTTGACGGCTACAACAAGCTAATGGAAGAGATTTCTTACCTGGAGACTACAAAACGCCCTGAGATTTCACGACAGATAGCTGAAGCGCGAGATAAAGGCGACTTGTCTGAAAACGCGGAATACGACGCGGCAAAAGAAGCACAGGGACTATTGGAATCTAAGATCGCACAGCTTAAAGATCTGATTTCGAAAGCGCGCGTAATAGACGAGACCAAACTTGGCACAGACTCAGTACAGCTCCTTAATAAGGTAAAGATACGCAACACAAAAAACAACGCTACAATGACTTACACTCTTGTATCTGAAAGCGAAGCAAACCTGAAAGAGTTTAAGATCGCCATCAATACACCAATAGGCAAAGGTCTTATTGGCAAAAAAGTGGGCGACGTGGCAGAAATAAAAGTACCAAACGGAATAATGACCTTCGAGATAATGGAGATCGGCCTATAATACAGAATAAAAAGAAGTAAAGATGACAATATTCAGCCGCATCGTAAAAGGAGAGATACCATGCTATAAAATAGCTGAAGATGCAAAGCACTTCGCTTTTCTTGATATTAATCCGCTAAAGGAAGGGCACACGCTTGTCATTCCTAAAAAGGAGACAGATTACATCTTCGATCTTACAGACAGCGAATATTCAGACCTGAATCTGTTTGCGAAGAAAGTTGCCGAAGCGATAAAAGAAGCCATACCGTGCAGCCGCGTAGGTGTAGCGGTAATGGGAATGGAAGTTCCCCACGCTCACATACATCTTATCCCTCTCGACAAAGAAGGAGATATGAATTTCGCTAATCATAAGCTTAAACTATCGGCAGAGAGAATGCAGGAGATAGCGGAGATAATATCCACAAAGATTAAATAATCAAATTTACATAACCCGAAGCGGGTATCACTCATGCGAGAAAGCACATGAATGATACCCGCTTCGGGTTATTACGCAGAAAGACCGCAACTATCTCAGCTACGGTCTTTCTTTATTAATCTTGTTGTTATAGTATTATGAGAAAACACAACTCACACCCTCACGGGCTTAATCCTGTTGCTAATATTTTACATCTTTCTTACCTAAAAACCTAAACCATTAAAATCATTTATACCATTATTATTACCTCAAACCTAATTTAAATCCTAAAAACCTAAATCCTAAACCAAAACATTAATACCTTAAATCAAAACACCCTGAAAAGAATCACTCCCAGAGCGATGAGCCATATCACCAGCAGAGTCCAGTTAGCCTCCGTCGAGATAGGTTTTATATTTTTCGAGCGAACGAGTACCATATTAAGCAGTTTATAAAAAGGTACCGCGATCGCGACAAGTATCGCTACAAACATCAACACGGGATTACCGTCAAAGTTCACTGTCAGATAGTTAAATCCATTACCAACCATACTTTCATATCCGATCATACCTGAAAACAGGAACGGAAACGAAGCCATAGCGAAGAAAAACAGCAG
>CAMTOT010000026.1 GCA_947074165.1 uncultured Bacteroidales bacterium | reverse complement strand
ATAATCCGAATCAGACACAGAATCTTACCGATGGTATGCATATTCTGGTTGAAGCTCTAAAGAAGAATGATATAGATACGATATATGGTGTTGTAGGGATTCCCGTAACGGATCTGGCAAGGCATGCTCAGGAAGAAGGGATAAGATATATCGGTTTCAGACACGAACAGTCGGCAGGTAACGCCGCAGCTATAACTGGCTACCTGACACAAAAACCGGGTATATGTCTTACTGTTTCTGCTCCGGGGTTTCTAAACGGTCTCATAGCTCTTGCTAATGCGACAACGAATGGTTTCCCAATGATACAGATCAGCGGATCAAGCAACAGAAATATAATTGATCTACAACAGGGAGATTATGAAGAACTAGATCAGATGAACGCGGCAAAACCGTTTGTTAAAGCTTCATTCAGAATCAACCGTCCCGAGGATATAGCCATTGGTTTGGCACGCGCAATCAGAGCTGCGGTATCAGGCAGACCCGGAGGTGTGTATCTTGATGTAACTACAGTCATGCTTGAGTCGGTAATGGATAAAGATGAAGCGGAAAAGAGCTTATTTAAGGTTGAAAATCCGGCGCCTAAGGTAATACCAGCTTCTGATACAGTAGAAAAAGCGATGAAACTTCTATCTCAGGCAAAACAGCCTCTTATTATTCTTGGCAAAGGAGCGGCCTATTCTCAGGCCGATAATACCATCAAAGAATTTATTGAACAAACGGGTATACCATATCTGCCAATGTCAATGGCAAAAGGGCTTTTGCCTGATGATCATCCTTTATGCGCATCGGCAGCCCGTTCATATGTTCTTGAAAATGCAGATGTAGTGATGCTTATAGGAGCAAGACTTAACTGGCTTCTATCACACGGGAAAGGCAAACACTGGAATCCTAATGTAAGATTTATACAGCTTGATATAGACCCTCAGGAAATAGACAGCAACCGTCCTATTGAAGCACCTGTAGTAGGAGATATAGAATCTTCCATTAATATTATGATGAATACTCTTAAAGAGATATCAGTAAAGGGACCTTCTGAATGGACTGAGGATATAAATAAAGCAAAGATTCCTAATGACCAGAAAATGGCTGCAAAACTGAAGGATAATCCGTCTCCAATGAGTTTCTTCAGTGCATTAAACGCGGTTAATGAAGTGATGAACCAACATCGTGACGTGTATCTTGTCAATGAAGGTGCTAACACACTTGACGACGCACGCAATGTTATCAATATGTATAACCCACGTAAACGACTTGATTGCGGTACATGGGGCGTGATGGGCATTGGTATGGGGTTCTCTATAGGTGCAGCTGTGACATCAGGAAATCAGGTGGTCGCTATATGTGGCGACAGCGCATACGGTTTTAGTGGTATGGAAATAGAAACAATATGTGTGTATAAACTGCCTGTTACGGTCGTTGTTTTTAATAACGGAGGAATATATAATGGATGGCATACTAATCTTGGAGGAGGTACAGACCCTTCACCTACTACAATCATGCCTTCTGCAAGATATGATAAAATAATTGACGCGTTTGGAGGCATCTCATTCAACGCTACAACTCCGGAGGAACTTAAAACTGCTCTTGAAAGCGGTATCTCATCTAATAAACCAACACTGATAAACTGTGTTATTGACCCTAATGATGGTACTGAAAGCGGACACATAGGAAATCTGAATCCCAAGAGCATCATAAAAAATTAGTTTTCTAAACTGAAATTTAAATTAGATATGCTACAAATTATAATAACCGACCTTATTCCGATATTTGTAATAATGATATTAGGATACGTATCAGGAAAAAGAGGTGCTTTTGACATGGCGAACTCAAAGAGCTTCAATAAATTTGTTCTTAACTACGCCTTACCGGCTGCGCTATTTCTTTCAATAATAAGAGGAAACAGGGAAATGTTGTTTCAGGATATGAGACTACTTATCCTTAGTTTTGTTGTCATCGTGGCACTGTATTTTTGGTCATACTTCTCTTGCCGTAAATTTTTCAAACACACTAAAGCTGAAGCGTCTATTTGCGGACTTATAGGTGGGGCGCCTACTATCGGCTTTCTGGGTTTTGCTGTTCTTGAACCGATTTATGGTGATAATGCCACAACCGGACTTGTTGTGGCTATAGTAGCAATAATGGTAAACGCAGTGGCTATTCCGATTGCATTATTTATGCTTAATCCGAAGGATAATAATCCAGACGAGCCACAGACAGCAGGAGCAACAACAACACAGGCTGCAAATACAAATACGCCACCTGCTGCTGATAAAAAAAGCAATGTAAAACATAGCCGGGCTTTGATAAATGCTTTAAAAGAACCGGTTGTATGGTCGCCTATATTAGCGGTCGTGATTATACTTTGTGGTATAAAAATACCGGCAGATATCGATCCTACGTTTAATCTTATTGCTAAAACAAATGCCGGCGTAGCTGTATTCGCTGCCGGGCTGACTCTTTCAGCTCATAAGTTTGAATTTGACAAAGAGGTGATTTATAATACCTGTGTAAAACTTATATTAATGCCTCTTATATTTCTTATTCTCGGCAGACTGATTGGAATGGAAAGCGATAAACTGCAGATGCTTGTTCTCGCGGGTGCTTTACCTCCTGTTTTCTCGGGTGTTATTATCGGCACAAGATACTCTACTTATGTTCGTACAGGAACATCTTCACTTGCCGTGAGCACACTTCTTTTCATGGCTACCGCCCCGTTATGGATCTGGTTATCAAGAATTTTCTCATAAGTTATAATTACGCTACGTATAGTTTGAATATGAGTATTATCCCTCATAGATATTGATTATGGGCATAGATAAAAAAATTATCATGGATGGTTGCACATCAGCAACGCATATAGCTTATGCGATTTCTGACGTGGCGACCATCTATCCTATTTCCCCTGCTTCTGACATGGGCGAACTTGCTGATAAATGGGCTTCTACAGGCAGAAAAAACCTAATGGGTCAGACTATGACCATACATGAAATGCAATCTGAAGCGGGAGCAGCAGGAGCAGTACACGGCTGTCTTGCCGGAGGTGCACTCACCACTACATTCACGGCCTCACAGGGGTTACTTCTGATGATTCCTAATATGTATAAAATCTCCGGAGAACTCTTGCCGGGTGTTTTTCATGTATCAGCGCGTTCTTTATCTGCCCATGCTTTATCAATATTTGGTGACCATCAGGATGTGATGGCCTGCCGTCAGACGGGATTCGCTTTTATTGCATCTGCTTCAGTACAAGAGTGTATGGATCTGGCACTTGTAGCACACCTTTCCGCTATTGATGGTTCAATTCCTTTTTGTCATTTCTTTGACGGGATGCGCACTTCTGCCGAGATGCAGAGTGTTAATCTGATAGACTATGATGATATCGATAAGCTTATAAACAGAGATAAAATAGATGAATTTCGCAAAAGAGCCATGAACCCTGAACATCCGGATGTAAGAGGAACAGCACAAAATCCTGATGTTTATTTCCAAAACCGGGAGGCAGCTAATAGTTATTATGATAACCTGCCTGGTATTGTGAAAAATAATATGAATAAAGTTTCATCTCTTACAGGTAGAGAGTACAACCTTTTTGATTATTGCGGACACAAAGATGCGGAATATATAATAATAGCTATGTGTTCGGCATGCGAGGTTATTGAAGAGACAATAAATTATCTTATCAAATCAGATATTAAAGTCGGATTAATAAAAGTAAGATTGTACAGACCATTCTCTGTAAAGGATTTTATAAACTCAATTCCTAAAACGACTAAAGTATTATGCACACTTGACAGGACCAAGGAACCAGGCGCGCAGGGAGAACCTCTCTATCAGGATATTGTCACTGCAATACATACAAACGATATTAGTATAAAAGTCATAGGTGGGCGATATGGATTAAGTTCGAAAGAACTTACGCCTTCTATGGTAAAGGCCGTTTTTGATAATATGCAAGGTAACAGTCCGAAACAAATCTTTACAATCGGCATTGATGATGATAAAACAAACCTGTCTCTAAAAGTAACTGATCAAATTATATCTGTACCTAAAGATACAATACAATGTAAATTTTTCGGAATAGGTTCTGACGGTACGGTAGGGGCAAATAAACAGGCTGCAAATATAATTGGAAACAATACTGATTTGTTTGTACAGGCACATTTCGCTTTTGATTCTAAAAAATCGGAAGGCTATACCGTTTCACATCTTAGATTTGCAAAGGAGAAGATACAGTCTGCCTATCTGATAATAAACGCAGATTATATTGCTTGCCATAAATCAAGCTTTGTAAATAAATTTGAAGTGCTTGACGGCATAAAAGATGGAGGTATTTTTGTACTCAACTCAAATTGGACATTAAGTGACATGGAGAAAATGCTACCTCCTGCCATGTGTCAGACTATAGCGAAAAAGAAGATAAAGTTTTACAATATTGATGCTACTAAAATAGCCGGTGATGTGGGCCTTGGCGTAAGAATAAATATGGTAATGCTTACTGTATTCTTTAAGCTTGTAAATATCATGGACTTTGACAAAGCAATTGCACTACTAAAACAAAACATAAAATATTTATATGAAAAAGAGGGTACTGCTGTTATAGATATGAATTATAAAGCTATTGACAAAACTCTTGCGTCAATAGAGGAAATAAAGTACCCTGAAAGCTGGTGTGATAGAGATGCGACAGAGATAAAAAGCATTTACCCTAATACTGACAATGACGACTCTTTAGAATTATTTATTAAAGATGTGGCAAGGCCAATACTCTCTTTGAATGGTGATTCTTTACCTGTGTCTAAATTTTCGCCAGATGGAAAGGTACCTACTGGGACTACAGCTTATGAGAAAAGAGGCGTAGCAGTTTTTGTCCCTTACTGGGATAAAGATAAATGTATTGAATGTTGCCAGTGCTCTTTTGTATGTCCTCATGCTGCTATCAGACCATTTTTGGCAACCGCGGAAGAACTTAATGGTGCGCCTGACTCTTTCACATACAAGGCAGCTTCGGGTGGAGATCTGTTTAAGGGTTTGAGTTTCAGAATACAGAATTATACGGAGGATTGTCTTGGATGCGGTTCATGCATTAATGTTTGCCCTGGTAAAGCTCTTGCATTTAAGACATTTCATTCTCAATTAACACAGGAAAGAGAAAATTTAAATTTCGCATTAAATAATATAAAGGAAAAAAGTAATCTTCTTCCACGAAATACAGTTAAGGGTTCGCAGCTGTATAAACCTTTGCTTGAATTTTCGGGCGCATGTGCAGGATGTGGCGAAACTCCTTATGTAAAACTACTTACACAACTTTTCGGAGAACGCATGATTATAGCCAACGCTACCGGATGCAGTTCAATATGGGGGGCAAGCATGCCAAGTATGCCATATACAAAAAACAATGATGGATTCGGACCCGCATGGGGTAATTCTCTTTTCGAGGACGCTGCTGAATACGGATATGGGATTTATACAGGTATTAATCACCGACGCGAAAAATTATCTTTACTTATTGAAGAGATTTCAAAAAACAATAATATACCTGATAATATTCAGGATGCTCTCGCAAAATGGAATGAGAATAAAAACAATCCGGATTTATCATTCAAGTTCGGACGAATATTATTACAAGCCATAAATGACTTATCTGATAAGGATAGAATTCTTAAACAAATATACGAGAATGGCGACTTACTGGGTAAAAAATCCATATGGGTAGTAGGCGGAGACGGATGGGCCTATGATATTGGATTTGGAGGAGTTGATCATGTATTGGCGACAGGTGCAAACATTAATATGATTGTACTTGATACAGAATGTTATTCTAACACCGGTGGACAAACATCCAAAGCAACTCCACTAGGTGCTGTGGCTAAGTTTTCATCGACAGGAAAACGTACAAATAAAAAAGAACTCGGACGGATGTTGATGACCTACGACAAGATATATGTAGCGTCCATTGCTATAGGTACTGATAAACAACAAGCTATTAATGCTCTATGTGAAGCGGAAGCATTTGATGGCCCCTCAATAGTGATAGCTTATTGTCCGTGCATAAATCAGGGATTACGCAAAGGTATGGGTACGAGTATACTTGAAGAAGATGAGGCCGTGAAGTGTGGCTATTGGCCATTATACAGATATAATTCAGATTTAATAAAAGAGGGAAAAGAACCATTGATTCTTGATTATAAAAAACCTGACGGCACAATGCCTGAGTTTTTAGATGGTGAAGACAGATATGCAACACTGAAAGAACAACATCCGCAAGAAGCTGAAATCCTTAGAAAAGGTCTTGAAGATAATTGTGACCGGCAATATGATATATTATCAGATTCTGAAACTTTCACACAAACGCCTTAGATGATTTACTTTACATTACGAGTCACCTCGACCGTATTTTCACATATACGGGCAAGCTCTCTGTGATGGGTGATAAAAATCATTGTCTTGTCAGCGCAATTCTCCTGAAGATTTTTTATTAATCTCTGCTCGGTTTCGGTGTCAAGGGCTGAAGTAGCCTCATCAAAGAGAAGCACCGAACCTGGGCGAAGTAATGATCTTGCCACCGCAATTCTTTGTGCCTGTCCTTCTGACAATCCGACACCACCCTCTCCTAAAGTTGTTTCAAGCTGATCTTCAAGTTCAAACACAAAATCGGCAGAAGCAATTGATAGAACTCTTCTCATATCTGACTCTGATGCGTCAGGACTACCAAGCAGTAAATTATCCTTGATAGTCCCGCTAAACAAAGTATTTCCCTGCGGTACATAAATAAAATTTGCTCGTGTAGATGTAGATATCTTATGCTCTTTATCTGTATTATAAATAGATATATTTCCAGCTGATGGTTCTACAAGCGCAAGCATCAATCTCAAAAGAGTAGTTTTTCCGGCACCGGTCTCTCCAATTATAGCATTTACAGAGCCTGGTTTAAAATTAAAACTTATAGAATCTATTATAGTACGCTGTTTTTCTTCATACTTAAATGATAAATTTTCCGCTTTTAACCCTGTAGGTCCGTCTACAAATACAGATTCAGACTGATTTTCACTCTGAAGAGACTGAAGTTCCGATAATCGGTCATAAGCTGTCCATGCACTTATAAACGAAGGAATTATTCTGGTAATATCATAAGCCGGTCTTTGTAGTCTGTTTACAAGCTGAAGAAAAGCTGTCATAGTACCAAAAGAGATTGCTGCCGCGTCCATTTTTATAAGTCCCCACACAAATACAAGTATATATCCGCCATTGAAACCCAGAGAAAGCAAGGTATTTGAAAAGAGAGAAACTTTCGCTTTACTCCTTGTCTTTTCTTTAAGTACACTCTGTTCACCCGATAACCGGTTAAGTATCATTGGCACTTTTTCAAAAGTCTTTAAAACCAGACGATGTCTGGCGCTCTCCTGTATTACTGATTGTATTTTACTTTCAGCAGCACGTATCTCTTTGCTGTATCGTCGCATTTTAGACACATACAATTTACTGAAAACAAGAAACAAAGGGATGCTAAAAGCAAGAATCCAGCCAAGAGTCGCGTCAAGATAAAGAAAATACAAAAAGGAAGTAATAAGTTGAAATGCAGTTACCATAAAGAATGGCACTACTCCAGTTATGAATCTTACTATCTCGGTACTATCTTGTGTAATTCGATTAAGGATATCCCCGGTGTGGAAACGTTCCATTTCATTCCATTTACTTATAAGAATACCCGAAAATAATTTATGTTTAATCTTATTGAGCAATCTTACAGGCATATTACCATCAATCCACAATGAAATTGCACTAAAACCTATTTGGATTAATATGACCGATATTAAGATTATTATCCCGTTCAATAAACTTCCTTCTATTGATTTTGACGCAATATCAATAACATTTTTAGAGGCCCATACGAACATCAAGCCACAGAAAACCTCTATCATACCACAAAATGAGACAAGAAGGATATTTTTACGCTCGCCCTTAGCCATCTTGAAAGACCATCTAAGCATTTGCGCAAAATTCCTAATCTCAGTTCTTATATTATTGAAATCTATCATTTTAAAACTTATTCTTTTTTTTATTTTAATAAGATTTTATTCCACCTCTTCTATATCCCAATTAAATATAGCGCTAAAAAATCTCCATACCAGATATGAATATGCCTCTTTTCGACATATATAACCATAATTATAGGCACGACTAAATCTGAAACAATAATATTTCAGACGTTTTATTAATGAATTACCTTCTTTTTCCGAGATTGTATAATGCTGCCTGCCCCAGCTACCGCCTTTTAAAATATCATTTAAAACAGGTCTGCTTATTTCATGAAACTTTTTATCAATCTTTATCGGGAATTTATCCTCTTCTACTCCAAGATAATCTATTACAATAGCACCAAATACCGAAACAGCCTTTCTTAGACCAAGAGAATTTACCATTCTTTCGAATTCAGCCTTATCAATACTCTGGCTATTTTTCTCTATAAATAAAGCCCAGTCGCAAAGTTGACGAAGTCCGACACCGTCACTATAAATAAAGTGATAAAAAAGATGAATAAAGAGATAAAGAGCATTAAATGTAGCGGGTAATACATTAACAGAATAATCAGTGATAGTAACTTTGTCTGGGTCTTTAGAAAGCCACATATCCATAAGTCTAGACCATCGCTTATTATGAGCGGGATAAAACATACGCGACATATAGTTATGAAGCTCTATAACAACTCCATTCTTCACATAAGTAGTATGCTTTTGATAAGCCGAATCTGATGAATCGACGTAATCACTCAATAATGCATTTGCTTTATGAAACTGATTTTCCGCTGTTATAATATCTATATCACCACACTGCCGATGCTCAGGTATAGGATACAGCCTAGAGACTGCCTGACCTTTAAGAAGTATCAAAGAAATATCTTTAGAATGAAAGAACTCCTGGATATCTTTTAGCGTCGAATCAAGAAGCTTGTTTGAACACTCAATCTTTGACAAATCAGCAAGCCATGAAAAAAGAAACATCTTATCAGGCTTACAAGTATCAGGTAGCTTTAAAAGTCCGTCAAAGACCACTCCGGAAATAGCTTGCAATTCAGCTTTACGCTTTATCAAAGCCCAGTCTACAGTCCCATAAAACAGCTCACATACCGGTTCATAATCGACACGAAGACCGCTTAGCAATAATTCTCTTAGAAGTATCTCAGTCCTCATTACTCAACAATAATACCTGCCTTAATCCAGCTATTTACTAATTCATCTATATCTTTCCTCGCAGTTACCTCATCTACTTCGTAATTTTCGATAAGCAACTCTACCAGTGTATTTTTCTGAAATTCAGAATCGGAAAGAGAATTCCACAACCAGGCTGCGGTCTCATTAAGACTTATTATGCGGCTCAGGTTGATATTCTCAGATGATTGAGCTACAATAACATTCTCTGATGCAATATGTCTTAATGTTAATCCTTCTACCTTCTTCATATAATTTTATTTATAAGTTTTACTAATACCTTCGCTATGCAATGATTGCAAAGGTATCTCATTTGGATGCATATTAAAATATTTTTCTGTAAAAGAAAAGAAGTATACGCCTTACCGGAAGTAAAAAAGACCATACTGTTGATAGTAATAGCCATTTGGATGAATTAAGATCTACTTTTTCACCATCTCTTAAAGCACTTTTTACTATTCCCGCTATATCCCGGGTAAGTATATTTTCTGTTCCTTTTAAATTGCCGTCACCCATTAAAGTCACAAAACCGTTATTGACCGATATTATACGATGAAGGACAATATGATTATCTGCGGTTTTCCCCAACACTATGTCACCTTTTGATAGTGTTTGAAAAGGACCCACTTCCACACTGTCTCTTTCATTGATAAGAAACGGAGTCATAGAGTATCCTTTTACTCTGAACGTTACCGTATGCCCCTCCTCTACCATCTCTTTCACACTATTATAAAGTAAAATATTGGGGAGCTGTATAGTACGGCCTGGCTCAAAACTATTAGTCATTATCTTTATTTTTATTATCTACTCTTATTGTTGAATAACTTAACATTGCGGCCTCGGCGTCAGGCAGGCATTCAAGGAAGAACAAATCTGTAAGTTCCGATATAGATACAAGAGTATCACATATAGGATTATCAATATTTTTATCCCACTTCATTGAAGAGATCGAACTAAGCAGCTCACCAAACATCATTAATTTACCAGGCTTTGTAATTCTGTTATAAGGTGCTTGTTTTAATTTTAGAAACGCTCCAACAGGTACAAATTCATTCTTATAACATGGTGTTTTTCCACTCCATGGCGAACCATAAACATATACATTATTATCAATTATTCTTAGAATCGGGTTATCATCATTAAGGAGTTCAGACCCTGGTATATGTTTAAACCATAAGGAGCTATGTGTACTTTTTCCGGTTCCGCTTTTCCCTAAAAACAAATATCCGTAACCATTATTTACAATAACAGAAGAATGTATCATAACTGTTTTTAATGGTGCGCTTGCAAAAGTAAACAACATCATTATCATATTAGATAAAACATATTGCTTTGAATTGCATTGCGGATCAACATATAATTTAGCCATTTTAAAATCTTTTCCTATTAATAGATACGATATGAAAGGCTCATGTTCATTTGATAATTCAACAAGGTATAAATCTCCTGTTTTAAAGAATTTAAACATTGCTCCCTCCCAATCAAATTGATATATGATTTCACCTTTGTCTTTACATTCAAACTTACAGTAATCAAGTGTAAATAAATACTCATCTTCTGGTTTTTTATCTAATATAAAAGGATAAAAAGACGGCAGAAATGATCTTAAATCCTCATTTTTTGATTTTATACAAAAAATATGGTCTGCTACTTTATAATTAAGTGTATTATTTATATTCATATCTTTTTGAATTCGGTACATCAGTTAGTACTATTGATAGATTCTTATATTGCCTCGTTTTATACAGTTCTTCTATAAACGGAAGATCCGAACGATCAAGATACCCAATACGCAAAACATAACATGTGATATCTGTATATCTATTAGCTATAGCCCCATCCGCCACAATATCTGCAGGTGGATGATCTGTTATTATATAATCAAATCTTTCTTTTAATATTGCCATCAATCTATCAAACTTATCACTTGCCAACAGTTCCGCCGGATTTGGTGGTACAATACCTGCAGGTATAGCAAAAAGTGTTTTTGCATATTTAGTCCTATAAATTATACTATCTGGCAAGTTGCTTTCTGAAATAAGATAATCGGTAACTCCTGTGAGTTTACTCATTTCAATATCAAAAGATAATTTACGACGGCGTAAATCAAGATCAACCATACATACCCTTGCACCGGCCAAGGCGAGGGTTATGGCCATATTTACCGCAAAATAACTCTTTCCCTCACCTGGAAATGTTGAAGATGTAGAAAGTATTTTAAAATTTCCTTCGTTCAAAAAAGAAAGATTAGATCGAACTATACGAAATGATTCTGATACAGGATCATTAGTACCCTCAGATACTATTACTTCTTTATCTGACTGATCAGACGACTTTGAAACAATCTCTCCTATTATGGGAGCAGAGATTACATTACGTACTTCTTGCCGGCTTCTTACCTTTGTTGAGAATATTAATTTTAATATTATGGGGATGAAAGGGAGTAATAAACCTATGCCTAAACCGGCAGCCAGTATTCTTTTCTTTCTGGGCCACAAATAATGCTGTGAACCTGTAGGAGGTTCAATTACTCTCGCGTCATAGGTTATACGCTCCATATCAATCTGTAATGTCTCGTATTTTTTTGTGAGATACCTGTATACTGCACGTTTAACCCTACGATAACGTTTCATCTCCATATCATTTTTCACATTCGTGGAAATGCCGCCAATTTTATTTTCAGACGTTTTTTTTCGGGTTATCAGTTCGTTATGCTTAACGATCATTGACTCATAATAATTTATAATGCTGTTTTCTATTGAGTTTCTCATAGATATTACACTATTTCTTGAACCCAACACAACTGGATTATTACTGTCTAATGATTTATCACGGTTTTTATGATCAATTAGTATATTATTATATTTTGTTATTTGATTTGATATATATGAATTACGAATATTATTGGGAATTACCTGCCACAAATTCAGAGTATCACAAAAAAAGGATAGCAAATTTTCAAGATGTTGTATATTGACGTCATTTTCAAATATTTCATCATCCACTGACATCGCATTCTTAAGAAATATATCTGTCTCAATATTTGTATTTAAAGTTCTGTTTGTGAGTTTATACAAACTCATATCATCTTCTATGTCGGATAAATCATTAGAAAGAGCTCTCATCCTGTCACCAATCCATTGATGAGATTGAGTAAGAACATTATATTTATCAGCATAACCCCGGTTAATATAAACAGACAAGAGTTCTGACAACTGCCGGTCAGCTACAAAAGGATTTTCACCCTTTAAAACAACAAACATCATATCAGACCTCAATGAACCAGCCATCTCCACAGATAAATTTTCAGACAAATATTCTACCATTTTTTCTTTAGTAGTTATATCTACTATAATCTTTTCTCCAATATAGTAATCAAAGAAGGGATCCTGTTTATTTATTGAAATAATGCCGAAAGGTAAACAAAGCGGAAACTCAAAACGTCCTGAATATTTCTTATTGCCATAATATAGAGTAAACTGAGACTTAGATTCGATTTTTACCTTCAATCTTAGTTCCGACAATTCTTCATTATAAGAAATCAATAACGGCGAGTGTGAAATGACCTCCTTACGAAAGTTATTAATATAAGAATAAGTAATATGAGAATCAAGATTACTAACAACCTCATCCATAAGAGTGCGCGAAAGCAATATTTGTGCCTCCTTTTGATTTCTTGGTGACATCCCGCTCCCAAGATATAAATGTATCCTTCTTGCGTTTTGAAACGGTTCTATCTTTATCATTGCCCACCTCTCGTAAACAGGAGTGCAATAATAAATATAAGAAACACTTAATGCAAGAAAAGAAAATATGGATAAAGAAAATATTAAAGTATAAAACTTTTTACGCTTAAGCAGAGCCTTAACAATTCCAGATATTATTCTATTATTCTCTAATTTCAAAATCTATTCATTTATAAAAGAGCCAAAACTCTAATTATTTATATTACTAAAAACTACACTTTACTACACAACTAAAAAAATCATTAATCAACCATTGTATTAGATATTTAAGATATATTACAAATATACCAACTTTAAGTAAAAATACGTACATTTGTAACATTTAAAACTTCAAATCGTGAAAAGATTCAGACATTTACTCAACCATTTATTATCAATTCATTTTACCGGTATAATAATACTTACTTTATTCAGACTAATACTTCTTTTTCAAAACAAATCACTTATCAGCCATGATTATAAATCTGATTACGCAAGTTGGGGTGAAGCACTATTAAGAGGAATATGGTTTGACAATGTTACAGCATCGCAGATTCTTATATTACCTCTTACCATATTACTTTTATGCGCTGCATTTAACAAGTATAATAAATACACTAACATAGTATTGAGTTACTTAATGGTAGCTTTATATAGTATTGCTTTTGGATTGTCGGCTGCTAATATACCATATTTTGAATACTTCTTTAAGATTATAAACTCTTCAATTTTCAATTGGGCGGAATATGGCACAACGACAGCCGGTATGATTTTTCAGGAGTCTTCATATTTTATGCCTATTCTTTATTTCTTCATAGCATTAGGAGCTTTTCTTTACTTTGTCAGATTTAAAGTAAATTCTCTTAATCTTGCTATTATGCTTAATAGACGGGAAATATCAACTCCGGCAAACATAATATCAAAACTACTTATATCATTGCTTTTAATAGCCGGATGCGCATTCAGTATCAGGGGACGCACAGGCTATAATCCTATAAGGGTAAGCGCCGCATATTTCTGTACTGATCCGATGCTTAATCAGATTGGTGTAAATCCTATGTTTAATATTATTCAGACTCTAAACGACGACAGACGCAAGGAAAATATTAAGCTTACGCTAATGGATGATGATATGGCTATATCAAATGTTATTAATTATCTTGATATTGAACAGCCTGTATTCGGAGCCGGTCCTCTAGCTCGTGAGGTAATATCTCTTGAAAACAAAAAAGATAAAAATGTCGTAATCATCTTTATGGAGTCTATGTCTGCTAAGTTATTGTCTTCTTACGGCAATAAAGAAGAACTCACTCCGTATATAGACTCGCTTCTTAATGAGTCAATTAATTTTTCTCAGATCTTCTCTACCGGAATTCATACCAATCATGCCTTGTATTCCACTCTGTATTCGTATCCTGTTATAATGAAAAGAAACTCAATGAAGGGATCTGTCATTCCTAATTATAGAGGACTTCCTACAGTTATGAAAGACAATGGCTATAGTACAATGTTTTTTATGACTCATGAGTCTCAATATGATAATATGAATGCATTTTTCCGCACTAATGGGTTTGATGAGATATATGCTCAGGAAAATTATCCACGCGATAAAGTTGCCAACAATTTTGGCGTACAAGATGATTTTCTATTTGAATATGCGCTTGACAAATTAAGTGAGAAAGCTGTAAAAAACGAAAAATTCTTCGCTTCTATTCTTACTATATCCAATCACCCACCATACGTTGTACCAGATTGGTTTAAAGCCAAATCTGAGAAACCGGAGAATCAAATTGTTGAATACGCCGATTACTGTATAAAAGTATTTATGACAAAGGCCTCGAAACAGTCTTGGTTTGATAATACATTGTTTGTATTCCTTGGCGACCACGGTAAAATGGTTGGAGTACCTGAATCGGAGATGCCGGATTCATACAATCATATACCAGTGTTTTTTTATAGTAAAAATATTAATCAGGAGACTTTATCTCAACTTGGCTCTCAGGTTGATATAGCTCCGACTTTACTGAGCTATCTTAATATCAGCTACATCCAAAATAACTTCGGAATAGACTTATTGAAAAATAAAAGAGAATCGGTTTTTTATACCGCTGATAATATGATGGGGTGCAGAAATGATTCAGCCCTTTACATATATGCCCCTGGAGAAGATATGGAGTTTATATATACAATAAACAATGGTAAACTAAATAAAGAAATAAAACCTCAGCAGGAAATTGTAACAAGACTTAAAGATTATCTTTTCAGCACATTACAGGCTACAGAAGCGATAGTCATAAAAGAGCAGGCTAAGCAATAATTTACATAAATTGTTTTATATGGACTATTCACATAAAGTTGTTATAATAACGGGTGCAGCCGGAGGTATAGGTCGCGTCTTAGTAGAAGCTTATGCTCATGCCGGAGCAATTGTTATTGCAGCAGATATTATTAACTACCCAGGTCCTTTACCCTGCAGTAGTGAATATATGTTTGTTGATTTGTCTAAATCAGATACTGTAAGAAAATTATTTTCCGATGTAAAACAAAAGTACGCCCATATACATATACTCATTAATAATGGTGCCATTTCAGGATTCAAAAAAGATATTACTGAAATTTCTGATGATGAATTTGAAACAGTAATATCAACAAACCTTAATGGTACATTTTTCTGCTCAAAAGCATTTATAGAAGCAAATAAAGATGAGGATTATGGTCGAATAATAAATATAGCA
>CAMTOT010000025.1 GCA_947074165.1 uncultured Bacteroidales bacterium | reverse complement strand
ATCTACACCAGGACGTACACTCTTTCCCTACACGACGCTCTTCCGATCTTCTCAAGGAGTTTGTCAATGAGGTATATAAACTGGTATTTAATTCGATATGGATTGTAGTTATTATATCTCTGTTTATTGGCGCGGTTATCACGATTCAGACTCAGCTGAATATGTCATCACCGATGCTGCCCCGATATACAGTCGGTCTTGCCACTCGTGATGTTCTTTTGCTTGAATTTTCTTCAGCTATCATGTGTCTTATCCTGGCGGGAAAAGTGGGATCTAATATTGCGTCTGAAATTGGCATGATGAGGGTAACCGAGCAGATTGATGCTCTTGAGATTATGGGAGTTAATTCGGCATCATATCTTATACTTCCTAAAATAGCCGCACTTGTTATATTTATCCCTATTCTGGTGATACTTAGCATGTTTACAGGTATATTCGGAGGATATGTGGTGGCGCTTACTACAAGCATGATAACCGTTTCTACATATATATATGGTATACAGACAATGTTTATTCAATATTATGTTTTTTACTCTATATACAAGTCGTTGTTTTTTGCATTTATTATTGCAAGCATAGCTTCTTATTATGGCTACACTGTAAAAGGTGGTGCTATCGGTGTGGGTAAAGCAAGTACAAACGCAGTGGTCATAAGCAGTATTGTTATTCTGCTTTTCGACGTAATCCTTACAAAACTATTATTGCAATGATTGAGGTTAATAATCTTGTCAAATCTTTTGATGGACGTACCGTACTGCATGACGTATCATGTGTATTCGAACCGGGAAAGAATAATCTTATTATCGGACAGAGCGGCTCGGGTAAAACTGTGCTTATGAAGAGCCTTATCGGCCTTATTCGCCCTGATAGCGGACAAATATTATATAGCGGACGCGATATTACGAAAATGAACAGGAGAGAGCTGAAAGCTCTTCGCGAGGAGATCGGAATGCTTTTTCAGGGATCAGCGCTATTCGACTCTATGACAGTGGAGGAGAATGTAATGTTTCCTCTTAATATGTTTTCTCAGATGAGCCCTAAGGAACGTAAGGTGAGGGTTGACTTTTGCCTGGAAAGGGTTAATCTTAGGGGGGCTGAAAGCAGGTTCCCGTCAGAGATTAGCGGTGGTATGCAGAAACGTGTTGCTATTGCCCGCGCGATTGCTCTTAATCCAAAATATCTTTTTTGTGACGAGCCCAACTCCGGACTTGACCCGCAAACGTCTATACTTATCGATGAGCTTATAAATGATATTACTCAGGAGTATAATATAACAACGATTGTTAATACCCATGACATGAACTCTGTGCTCGGTATAGGAGATAATATTATATTTCTGAATAAAGGCGAGAAGGAATGGGTCGGTAATAAAGATATGATACTGAAAAGCAATAATGAAGCTCTTAATAATTTTGTTTTTGCTTCGCCTTTGTTTAAGATGGTACGAGATGTAGCTTCCTCTAAATAAGTATATTCTCGCTAAAACACCAATATTAATATATAAAACTTTATACAAGAGCGTGTCTAACAAGGCACGCTCTTTTTTTATTGGCATATTGCCACTATGTTTGTTTTCCGTAAATAAAAAAAGGCCATTCCAGACAGGAATGACCTTTTTAATATTCTTATTTATATACTGATATTATTCAGCAACAACTTCGAATGGAATTTCAACGCTAACTTCGCGGTGAAGTTTAAGGATTGCTTTGTAAGCACCAACTTCTTTAACTGCTTCTTTGATGTAGATAACTTTACGATCAACTGTGAAACCTGCTTTTTCAAGAGATTCAGCGATCTGAATGTTATTAACAGAACCAAAGATTTTACCGTTGTTAGAAGCTTTAGCACCAATTGTAAGGCTAACGCCTTCAAGTTTAGCAGCAAGTTCCTCAGCATCAGCTTTCATTTTAGCCAATTTGTGAGCGCGCTGTTTCTGGTTTTCAGCCAAAACTTTAAGTGCAGATTCAGAAGCGATAATCGCTTTCCCGGCAGGGATAAGATAGTTACGTCCGTAACCGTCTTTAACTGTAACTACATCATCTTTATACCCAAGATTTAGGATATCTTCTTTCAAAATAATTCTCATGTCAATGTCCTCCTCTTGTTAT
Organism: uncultured Bacteroidales bacterium; assembly: GCA_947074165.1. Classification (GTDB taxonomy): domain Bacteria; phylum Bacteroidota; class Bacteroidia; order Bacteroidales; family JAUNSR01; genus JAUNSR01. Next base: position 13,600 of record CAMTOT010000025.1, on the reverse strand, counting down.
TATTTCATCATATCTGTTACGTATGGAAGCAACGCCAACTGACGTGCTCTTTTCACTGCCTGTGCAATACGGCGTTGGAATTTCAATGAAGTTCCTGTAATGCGACGAGGAAGGATTTTACCTTGTTCGTTCAAGAATTTTTTCAAAAATTCAGGATCCTTGTAGTCGATATACTTGATACCGTTCTTTTTGAAACGGCAATATTTTTTCTTTTTGACATCAACTGAAGGAGGAGTCAAATATCTAATTTCTGATGCAGATTGATTTGCCATTTTTTAGTTCTCCTTTACTTCTTTAGTTTTTAAATTTCTTCTTTTTGCAGCGTACTCAGCAGCGTATTTGTCCATTCTGAAAGACATGAAACGAATTACGCGCTCGTCACGACGATACTCAGTCTCTAGTTTAGCGATAACTGCAGGGTTAGCTTTAAACTCGATCAACTGATAAAAACCTGTTGATTTTTTTTCGATTGGGTAAGCCAGCTTGCGCAGACCCCAATTCTCTTCATTCAAAAGCTCTGCACCTTCTGCAAGAAGTAGAGATTTGAATTTTTCTACCGCTTCCTTCATCTGAACATCAGATAAAACGGGAGTTAAAATGAAAACGGTTTCGTACTGATTCATACTCATTGTTACTTAATTTGTTACACAAATATTTTTATTTGCGGGTGCAAAGATATTGATTAATCTTTAATACACAAATAATAGATAATGTTTTTACTCTTAAAACTCACTTTATTAACTATTAACAGCGAAATAAAATCTCATTAGTTATATTCGCATCAATATGAATTAACTATATAATTATGAAAACTATTTATTCATGCATTGCCGCTTTGTGGCTGTGCTTATGTGTTCAGCTATCGGCATCAGACAATTATACGGCAGATATACTTGGAGAGGGATTTGTGTCCCGCACTTTTAATATGGATCCTGATTATGACGGAGAAGTTGTAGCTACTCTCGTAAAAAAACTGCCTACAAAAGAGAGCGATAAAGCCGTGCTTTACCTTCACGGTTATAATGACTATTTCTTTCAGGAGGAGATGGCGAATAAATTTGACTCTGCGGGATACAATTTTTATGCTGTCGATTTGCGCAAATACGGACGTTCAATACTTCCGGGCCAGAGAAAATTTTATGTAAGAGATATGTCTGAATATTTTGCAGAACTTGATTCGGCTATCAATGTAATAAAAGGCGATAAAAACAAGGAGATTATATTGGTAGGACACTCAACCGGCGGGTTGACGCTTTCTCTTTACGCTAATGAGCGAAAGAATGTAAAAGAGATAAAGGCTCTTATTCTTAACAGTCCGTTTCTTGATATGAATCAGTCGTGGTTTATGGAGAATATCGCTATCCCTACTGTATCCATGCTTGGATATCTTTTTCCGAATTTCACTATAAAGCAAGGATTGTCGCCGGGATATGCCTACTCTTTACTAAAAGACCATAACGGGGAATGGGAGTTTAATACCGACTGGAAGCTTATACACTCTCCTGCCCTTACTTCAGGCTGGATACGCGCCATACATCAGGGTCATAATAAAGTACAGAACGATATGAATATTGAAATACCGATACTTGTCATGCATAGCGATAAATCTTTCTGGGGAGACGATTATACTCCCGAGTTCTCAATATCGGATGTAGTGCTTGATGTGAACGACATTGATAAATACGGCAGAAAACTCGGACCAAATGTAAAAATGGTTACTATCAATGACGGCTTGCATGATTTGATTCTTTCAAGAAAAAGCGTGAGAGAAAATACCTATAGTGAGATATTCACTTTCTTAAGATAAATATCAATATTTAATTGACTTAAATATTGTAAACATAAAAAGCGCGGTGATAACGTTTATCACCGCGCTTTTTATGTTTTGTCTCTTTTATTCTTACTTCTCTGTTACTCTTCCGATAACGATAGTAGCGATAATACCGATAATCATTATCAAAACACCTATGCCCAGGTATGAGTTTGAAGGGAATCCACAAAGCTGAGGAATCGCAAGAACCGCAACACCGATTAGAACGATGATTGCTCCAATATTTTTAATAAAAGCGTCCATAGTATATATTAATTTTATAAATTTCAATCTTTTCTGCATACAAATAAACAAATAATTATTTTACGGATAAAATATTATGCAATAAAAATGGATAAAAAAAAAGATTGTAATCAACTACCGATTATATTATTGAGTGTTTTTTATTGAAAAAGAAGATATATACTATATTTTTGTACATATAACGGATTTATGTGTGTAAAGCGAAAATTGAAAAGTCTATATGAAAGTAATTTTATTTATCTACCAGTGGTTTGTGCTGGTACCTTTAATGCTGGTTTTGTCCATTCTGACTGCTTTAATTACTATTATCGGATGCTACGTTGGTAATGGAAATTTCTGGGGATATTACCCGCCAAAAGTATGGTCAAGGATATTTTGTTTTGTCGCGTTATGCCCGGTCAAAGCGACGGGACATGAAAATATTGACAAAAACAAATCGTATGTTTTTGTGGCAAACCACCAGGGTGCTTTTGATATTTTTCTGATTTACGGCTTTCTGAACCATAATTTTAAATGGATGATGAAACAATCGCTGCGTAAAATGCCTCTTATAGGAAAGGCTTGCGAATCGGCAGGACATATAATGGTCGACGACTCAGGCGCAAGAGGTGTAAAAAGATCAATGAATCAGTCTCTCGAAACTCTTAAACACGGACAGTCTCTGGTCATATTCCCCGAAGGGTCGCGCACTCTCGACGGCAAGATACACAGATTCAAACGTGGCGCATTCAACCTTGCCTGCGACAATAATCTTGAGATTGTACCTATCACTATTGAGGGCCCATATAAGATTATGAGAAGAGGAACACTTCAGATATTCCCTCATAAGCTAAAAATGACCATACACAAACCAATATCTTCCGATATAGCCGACCGCGACGAAAGAGCGGAGTATCTTAAAGAAAAGGCTTTTGAGATTATTTCAAAATCTCTATAATCACAACCTCATTATAGTTTTATAAAACCGGATCATAATTGTTTTAATTTATGATCCGGTTTTTATTTTTCCCGCCTTTTCTGACATCATTCACAGATTACGCATTCCGGCTTTTTATCACGATTCACTTTTAACACTTACACCCCTCAAATAAACTTTATTTCACTAAAACAATTAAAGAATCATAACCCCCATAACGCAAAAAGTGCCACAGAACAATAAAGTCTGCGACACTTTTTTATGCGTCCAATCAACAAATATTATGCTTTTTTCGCCTCTACGTCAGGAGCAATAAGTTTATATCCTTTACCGTGAATATTGATAATTTCAATATTTGGATCATCTTTAAGATGTTTACGAAGTTTAGTAATATAAACGTCCATACTACGTGCATTGAAGTAGTTATCGTCAATCCAGATAGTTTTAAGAGCGAAGTTACGTTCAAGAATCTCATTTACATGAGCGCAAAGAAGGCTCAACAGATCCGATTCTTTAGTTGTAAGCTTAGTTACTTTATCTGCGATAGTAAGTACTTGTTTTTGAGTATCAAAATTAAATTTACCTATCTTATATGAAGTAACTTCTCTGCCTTTTTTACCTTTTACGCGGCGCAGGATTGCTTCGATTCTGAAAAGAAGCTCTTCCATGCTAAACGGTTTTGTAATATAGTCATCACCACCAATTTTAAACCCTTCAAGAATATCATCTTTAAGTGATTTCGCGGTAAGAAAGATAATAGGCACTTCACTGTTTACTGTACGAATTTCCTGAGCAAGTGTAAAGCCGTCTTTTTTAGGCATCATAACATCAAGCACACAAAAATCATATTTACCTTTAAGAAAAGCTTTATAACCGGCTTCTCCGTCTGCAAATAGGTCACACATATAACCCTTAGCCTGAAGATATTCTCTAAGCAACATGCCAAGATTCTCATCATCTTCACAAAGCAAAATTCTCAATTTTTCTTCCATAATTTTTATTTGTTTTTTATTAGAGGTAATGTTATTATAAATTTAGTTCCTACACCCGGTTCACTATCAGCTATGATAGTCCCTTTGTGATCTTTTACAATCTTCATCACATAGGCAAGTCCTAATCCAAAACCTTTCACGTTATGCAGGTTACCCGTATGAACCCTGTAAAATTTCTCAAAGACTTTTTTAATATCTTCCTTTCGGATACCTATACCGTTGTCTTCAACAGTTAGGATCAGCTTGTCATCTTCGTTTCTTGTCGAGACAACAAGGTTTAAAGGCTCTTCTTCCTTGGCATACTTAACGGCATTATCCAAAAGATTAAAAATCACATTTGTAAAATGCATCTCATCAAGCATTACCCAAGCGTCGTCGGCCGCGAGATCAGTCTGGATCGTTCCTCCAAACTTCTCTACCTTCAGCCTGAATGTGCCAACCACATTCTCTACCATCTCGTTCAGATTGTGCTCATTAAGTTTGAGCATTGTCTTCTGCCTGTCAAACATTGACATCTGAAGCACTTTCTCCACCTGAAACCTCAAACGCTTAGTTTCATCTGTTATGACACCTGAGATATGTTTAAACATAGACGGGCTTTTCCCTACTTCCGGATCGTTCAGCATCTGAGCTGCCAGCGAGATAGTAGAAATAGGAGTCTTAAACTCGTGTGTCATATTGTTTATGAAGTCATTCTTCATTTCCGTAAGCTTCTTCTGCCTAAATGCCAACACTACCGTAAAAAGGAAAGTGATCAGCATTATAATAGTAAAAATGAATGACGGTATCATAAACTTAATTGAAGTCAGAATATAATTACGCTGAGTCGGAAAACTAACTTTCAGATAATTAAGACGTGAGGGCGGATCATTTGGAAAAAGAATCTGCGTAAAGCATATATCTTCGTTTCGGTCATCAAACTCACGCGTCCTATACACGACCTTTTCATCCTTATCAGCTATTGCAAACTGATATTTCAAAGTAAGTCCGTTATTCTGAAGATCCGCTCTTAAAAAGTCATTCAACTTTTTTATATTAACTCTCTCCATAATAGGTCTTGTACTTGATTTTGCCAATATCCTAAAAACCACCTCATCAAGCAATGCCCTTTGATACAAGTACTGCCCTTTCAGCATATCCTGCAACGCTTTAGACGTGCTTGAGATAGTACCCGAACCATATCTTCCTTCAATATTTACTCTTGGCTGCGCACCTCTGTGCGAGTAACCTTTAAATTCAAGATTAGAAATCGTCCCGTCAGGATTCATTACCGAAAACTGACTACGATGCTCGTAATCTGTATTGCTATCCTCAGACGGGGCCAGTGAAGAAAGAAATTCTTTTTGTGATTCCTCTACTTCCTCATCAAGATAGCGCCTGGTCTCTTCCCATTCAAGACTTTTAGATACTCTGTAAAGACTTCGTTTCACAGCTTCATTAAACTGCTCATTCCTCATCTTTACCATGGTATCCATATAGCTTATCTGCATATATAATAGTCCGCAAAATGTCAGAGCCATTATAACCACAAGAAGCCATATTGTCGATTTCTTCATAAGATTTAAATCTTTTATGTTTTGAGTCTAACTCTTTATAACATACTTTTTGAACTAATTCACTTACATTTATCTTAATGTTATATTTAATAAACAAATATTCTACACTTTTTGTTTTTAAAAATAATAAGAAAATTTTTTGTAATTGAACTTTTAACTGCGCAATGCAAATTTAACAAAAAAAAGAGAAATTAACAAAGGCCAACCGAAAAAAGGTTGGCCTTCAAATTAACTATGGTTAAAAAATTTAATCTTTTTCCTCTACAGCCTCATATTCTTTGAGTAATTTATCCTGAACGTCTCCCGGAATCAATTCATAAGAGGAGAATTTCATTGTAAATGAAGCTCTTCCGCCTGTCATAGAACTAAGCGCGGTAGAATAAGAAGACATCTCTTTCAAAGGAACCTTTGCCATAAGCTTTTCAAAGCCGCTTTCACTCGACATACCCATTATCAAGGCTCTCCTTCCCTGCAGATCGCTCATTACATCACCAAGCCTGTCAGCCGGCACAAGCACCTCCACATCATAAACAGGCTCCAGAACCTTAGGCGCAGCCTGTTTAAAGGCATCACTAAAGGCATTGCGTCCGGCAAGTCTGAAAGATATCTCATTTGAATCAACAGGATGCATCTTACCATCATATACACAAACCCTTACATCACGCGCATAAGACCCTGTAAGCGGTCCCTGCTCCATTCTGTCCATCAATCCCTTTTGAATAGCGGGAAGGAAACGCGAGTCAATAGCTCCTCCCACTATACAATTTACAAAAACAAGCTTTCCGCCCCAGTCAAGATCAAACACCTGTGTGTCTCTCACATTCATTCTATACTCCTGACCGGAAAATTTATATGTAGACGGAGCCGGCATATCTTCATAGAATGGCTCTATGATAATATGCACCTCACCAAACTGACCTGCACCGCCTGACTGTTTTTTGTGTCTATAGTCTGCTCTGGCCGCTTTTGTTATAGTTTCTCTATAAGGAATACGAGGCTCAATATATTGGATTTGTATCTTATCGTTATTCTCTATTCTCCATTTAAGTGTGCGCAGGTGAAACTCTCCCTGACCATGTACAATCGTCTGTTTCAGCTCTTTTGACTGCTCAACTATCCATGTCGGATCCTCTGCATGCATGCGCGAAAGCACCTCGCTAAGTTTTTCCGTATCGCTTTCACTCAAAGCCTTTATAGCCCGTCTGTACTTAGGTGCCGGATATTTTATAAAATCAAACTTATTACCTGCACCCTTAGCATTAAGCGTATTGCCAGTACGTACATCTTTAAGCTTCACAGACGCGCCTATATCACCAGCCACGAGTTGCTCCACCTTCTCTCTGTATTGACCACTCACACAAAGTATCTGAGCCAGCCTCTCTTTGCTGCCTCTGTCTTCGTTAAGTAAGTCATCACCCTCCTTAACCGTACCCGACATCACTTTAAAATAAGAAACCTCGCCTATATGAGGCTCTACAGTTGTTTTAAAGAAATAAAGACTCGCCGGAGCCGACGCATCAGCTACCACCTCAACGCCCTCTGTATTAACAGGCGGCTTCATTTCAGATACAAACGGCACTACATTTCCAAGAAACTCCATTAATCGTCTGACACCCATATCACGCTCTGCATCAACACAGAACACAGGGAACATACCTCTCGTGATTAGTCCGTGACGGATACCCTCTCTCATCTCATCTTCTGAAAGTGAGCCCTGATCAAAAAACTTCTCCATAAGACTTTCATCATTCTCCGCAGCAGCCTCAACCAGCTTCTGGTGCAATTCCTCAGCTTTTTCTTTTTCAGAATCAGGTATATCAAGTATCTCTGGCACACCACCTTCCGGCTTCCATTTATACATCTTCATCTTCAATACATCTACAACCGCATTAAAAGATGGTCCACATGTGACAGGATACTGAACAGCAACTACATTTGCCCCGAAATTATCTTTCAGTTGCTCAAATACCACATCATAATCGGCATGCTCAACATCAAGCTGATTGATCAGAAATATCACCGGTTTTTCTGTCTGCTTAGTATATCTAAACAGATTTCGCGTGCCTACCTCTACACCATAATGAGCATCCACAAGCATCACCGCCGTGTCAGTCACATTAAGCGCAGTTATCGTACCGCCCACAAAATCATCAGATCCAGGACAATCAATAATATTCAGCTTTTTATTAAGGTATTCGGCAAAAAAAACGGTGGAAAATACAGAATAACCATATTCACGTTCCACCGGAAAATAATCGCAAACCGTATTTTGCGAATTAACTGTACCTCTGCGTTTTATAACTCCACACTCGTAAAGCATAGCTTCTGCAAGTGTGGTTTTACCAACCCCTTTGCTGCCCAGCAAAGCGATATTTTTAATTTCATTCGATTGATATACCCTCATAAGAATTAGATTTTAAGTTTGACAATCGCATTTAGTACCTTTTGTATTGATTAAAGGTTCTGTAAATTACTCATTTACAATAACTATAACAACGTTTTAAGGATGTTAAAAAGCAGTAACACATATTGCATCTGCCCAAACACGGACATGGGGCATATCAAACATTAACACATTTAACTATAATCGCCATTTTATCCGTTTTTTTACAAAAAACCCAACAAGAAATTCTCATATTTTTTTTGATAATTATTAGTTAATTCCTCTTTTTAATTTCAATTTACAAATTCAAATATTACCCTTTTGTCCTTAATTTTATCCTATCTTTACAATATAAAATCGTTAATTACTTATGGCGGGAATTTATATACATGTACCTTTTTGTAAAAAAAGGTGTCTTTATTGTGATTTCTTTTCTAATATTAATATGAATAAGAAGTCTTATTATGTTGAAGCTGTATGCAGAGAGCTTCTAAAAAGAAAGAATTATCTAAAAAAGGATAAGATTAAAACTATATATTTCGGTGGAGGCACTCCAAGTCAGCTTGATGAGAGTGATTTTAACGCTATTTTCGACGCTATTTACTCTAATTATGATATTACAGAAGTAAAAGAGATAACTCTTGAAGCAAATCCTGACGATATTAATAATGATTATATAAATATTCTGAAGAAGTTTCCATTCAACAGGGTATCACTCGGAATACAATCTTTTGATGATGAAGACCTGAAATTCTTAAACAGACGACACGACGCGGCAAAAGCCGTGACTACAGTGGAATCACTTCAGAAAGCGGGATTTGACAACATCAGTATTGACCTCATGTACGGACTCCCGGGGCAGACAAAAGAAAAATGGCAGAAAAATCTCGATATAGCTACATCACTAAATGTGCCTCACGTATCTTCATATCATCTTATATATGAAGAGAGCACGGCAATGTATAAGCTTTTAAAACAGGGTAAAATAAGTCAGGTTGATGAAGATACAAGTCTTGAGATGTTTCGCATGCTTATTTCCCACTTAAAGGCAAACGGATTTATACATTATGAAATATCCAATTTTGCCAAAGACGGCTACTTTTCTATGCACAACTCATCTTATTGGAAAGGAGTGAAATATATTGGCATCGGGCCTTCTGCTCACTCTTATGACGGAAATACCCGTAGCTGGAATCCATCTGACATGGACTCTTATATTTCCGGCAATTACACACAAGAAACTGAAGAGCTCTCAAATGAAGAGAAATACAACGATTATATACTCACATCGATGCGTACGATGTGGGGACTTGACCTGAATGAGGTAAAAGATAGGTTTGGCAATGTTATGTATGAATATTGTATTAAGCAGGCTAAACCATATATAGAGCGTATGCTCATTTCCGACAAAGACAACAGACTTACAATAACACCGGAAGGTATATTCATATCAGACAGTATAATGTCTGATATGATGTATGTCTAAAATATATTTGCTTCTGTAAAAAGCTTTTGCCACGTACGTGGCACAGCTATGCCACGTACCTGACACAATCATGCCACGAGCTTGTCACTGTCGTGCCATGCACGTGGCAAAAGCTTTTTACCTTATTTATTTTATAGTTATCATAGTAGCCCCATATCCGTATTCACGGAAAGATGCGTCTTGAGACGTATATCTCGGATAACGTTTTTTCAATTCATCAAGAATAGCTTTACGCAACACACCGTCGCCTTTGCCATGAATAAAAACAATCTTCTGACCCTTCAGATGTTTGTATGTATTTATAACCTTATTAAACTCATCAATCTGATGTGCAAGCATATCGGCAGAGTTCATGCCGGCTGTAGTGTCAAGGAGCTCATCAATATGCAGATCCACCTCAACGATTCCGTTTCTTATCTTAGCATTTTTAGGCGCTACGCTTTTATTATCTATGGCACGCTTCTCCTTCAGTGCTTTTTCAAGTTCATTTGGTGAAACGTCTACAGGGCGTTGCGGCTCATCTTCTTTTATAACAGAATATATCAAAGCATTTTCATCAAAAAAGTCATTAGTTTTAAAACTGTGAAGTTTATAAAACTTAACCGTATCAATTTTTATCTCTACATTGACAGGCTGTTTAAGTTGAAAGTCTTTATCTCTTTTAAAAGCCACCCCCTGTATACACACTCTGTCCATATCATTAAGCACATCTTTGCCAAAACGCTCAAGATGCATCTTCATGTTTGGCTCAACCATACCCGCGAAACGTGTCTCCCAGTTGGCTCCCACTCTCGACATATATGTAAAAAACAACCAATAATTAGAGTCATTTACAAAATAAGCGTCAAAATCGGATGTTGATAAAGCGCGGTCATTGCCAGCTATAAAAGCAAGGTGAAAGTTAAGTCTCTCTCCCGTCTTCGTTTCTCTTACGGCAACAGGTCTTTCAAGAGATTTATTTACTTTATCCGAAAGATTCTTTGAGTTGTCGGCCGTAACTTCTCCCGCGTCAGCTATCAACACACACTCCTTTATAAGTATTGGCATTTCAAAACCGTCGTCTTCCTCCACCGATACCATATCTTTAGATATGAAACGTCTCACAACACCGCCTCCGATACTATTTAAAAATCTTACTTTATCACCAATTTTTATCATAACATAGTTTATTTTATATCCATATTCTGCAAAGTTGAGTATTTTTGCACATTATTCAAACCGATTATGACAAAAACAAAAGATATACGCATCGAAGAGTTTAATTATCCGCTGCCCGATGAGAGAATAGCAAAATTCCCTTTGAATCAGCGTGATCAATCTAAGCTTCTTGTTTACAGAAAAGGAAAAATTGAAGAAAGTAAATTTTCATCTATCATAAACTACATACCCGACAATAGTCTGATGATTTTCAATAACACGAAAGTTATACAGGCTCGTCTGCATTTTAATAAAGTGACGGGGGCTCAGATTGAAATATTCTGTCTCGAACCCCTTCAGCCCAATGATTACAATCTGTGCTTTCAGTCTACTGAGGGATGTACATGGCTTTGCATGATTGGCAATCTAAAAAAATGGAAAGAGGGCAAACTATCTAAAGAGATAAAGGTAGGCGATATAACCCTTACTCTGTGCGCTGAAAGAATTGAGACTATAGGAAACACCCACAAAGTGAGCTTTACGTGGGATGATCCTAACATAAATTTTGCCGATATACTCGACGCGATAGGAGAACTGCCTATCCCTCCATACCTGAATAGAGATACTCAGGAGAGTGATCTTGAGACATATCAGACCGTATATTCTAAAATAAAAGGTTCGGTAGCCGCTCCTACGGCAGGACTTCACTTTACTGAAAATGTTTTTCTTGCTCTTAATGACAAGAATGTAGACTGCGAAGAACTGACTCTGCATGTCGGAGCAGGTACGTTTCAGCCGGTTAAGTCAGAGTTGATCGCAGATCACACTATGCACACTGAATTTATCTCAGTCAACAGATCTCTGATTGAGCGAATCATTAATAATAAAGGTAAACTTATTGCGGTTGGTACAACATCCGTGCGCACACTTGAGTCTTTGTATTATATAGGAGAAAGACTTGCTCAAACGTCAGGTGACAATCCGGATGATTTGAAAGTTACTCAATGGCAGCCTTATGCCAAAGAGTACACACTCGACGCAAAAGAGGCTCTGAAGAATATACTTGCCTATCTTGACAAAACAGGTACAGACCGCCTTGTCACATCGACACAGATTATGATTGCTCCGGGATATAAATTCAGAATAGTAGAGGGTATCGTGACTAATTTCCATCAGCCTCAAAGCACTCTTCTGCTTCTTGTGTCCGCTTTCGTAGATGGCAATTGGAAAGAAATTTACGACTATGCACTTAACAATGATTTTCGCTTTTTAAGCTATGGCGACAGCTCTATACTTTTGCCATAAAGAAATAGCACAAAAATATATTATAAACTAAAACCGTCGGATCAGGCATAGCTTAATCCGACGGTTTTAGTTTATAAATACAAATTAGTTATAGTTTTATCACTCTACAATAAGGTATTGCTCATATCCACCTTGTTTTAGCACTTCTATAGCATCTGCCTCAGCTCCCTCGTCCACGGAAAGTCTTACCGACTCACCTTCAATGGCACCACCAAAAAGCTGATTCATAATAGAATCATACATAACACATTTTATGCCCTGCGACTCAAGATACGCCCTTGCCAAATCAGCCTGAGTGGCATTAGAGAAACGTGCCACCTCAACGAGATTATTATACACATGTCGTGTTTCCATATATCGAATAATTAAAAAGTTACATATTTAAGTATACAATATACAAAAATCCTCCGGAATACAGCTATTGTATCCGGAGGATAAATTGTTCGCATCAATACAAAACAAATAAACCTTATTATTTTTTTCTTGTCACTGTATGCAACACTTTCCCCTTTTTATCAATCATACGCAGATTCATCTCTTTATCGTCTATAGAAACAATAGAAAAACCAGGCTCAGGAGAGCAAAATACTGTATTTTCCATTGCAGACACAGGACGGGCAAGAGAAGCGGATGAGTTTACAATATAATCAGTATTGCTTCCGGGTATGCGGAAGTGCTGAAAATTATGTATATGTCCCGCTATGTACATATCTACGTTATATTTTTCGATTATCGAACCAACTCGCTTCTGCATATCAGTTCTTTCTTCATTAGATTTCTTAGTCTGGGCGTACATTGGATGGTGACCGGCTACAATTATCCAGTCCTCTTTACTTACGTTTAGTGTAGAGTCAAGCCAAGCAAGCTGTTTGTTTACATCCTGCGATGCCACATCTTTATACTTATGGCTTTCACGCTGATACTTATCCATAATAGGTGTAGTGTCAATAAATATCATTTTCAGAGTCATGCCGTTATCTTCAAAACTTTTCGCGTAATAGCGGTCAGGCATTTCCCATCTGCGGCTTTTGTCAGAATAGTCGATCACGGCTTTAGTATTGCCGCGATATTCATGATTGCCCAATACAGGATACCAGTCAATCATTAGCTCGGGATGAGTATAAATGTTTTCATAATTAGATGTCCAAAGCGGATCCTCCGTAGAGGCTACTCCGTCAAAGTGATGCACATCGCCTATAGCAACTACAAACTCCGGACCAACTTCTTCTCCCATTACCCCCATCAAATTAGCGATAGGCTTTTGGTCATAATAACCGTTTCGTCCAAGATCGTTGGCAAAGTAAATATTGAATTTGCCGTCATACAAAGAGTAATCTATATCCGAATATGTCTCTTGAGCACTCTGTTGGGGTTGTCCGTTGCAAGAAAGCAAAGCGGCAGCAATAATGAATGATGATGATAATAAACTAAATTTCATTTTGTTTTGAGTATGTGATATCATTGTTTTTTAATAGTGCAAATGTATGACGATACCATTTCATTCTCTTTGCAGGCGGATTAAGTAGAGGTTACAGTTTTATTTCATTAAAGTTACACAAATTATGCTCCTATTATAAAACGTGATGAATATCTATATACATATGGTTGGAGGTATTTTATAAAGGTATTTTTATATACTCAAAGAAGTCTGATATACACATACAAAAAAAGCACCCTTGCTATAAGGATGCTTTTCTTTGTAGCGAGACCGGGGCATGATCCCGGGACCTCATGATTATGAATCATGCGCT
>CAMTOT010000024.1 GCA_947074165.1 uncultured Bacteroidales bacterium | reverse complement strand
AGATAATGAGCGGTGACTGGAGTTCAGACGTGTGCTCTTCCGATCTAAAACAGAAAGATATGAAGACCGCAGTAAAAGAAAAAAAGCAATATGTATCATCGCGAAACGCGTGTAAGCTATGTTCACCGCTTGGCGCGTCTTTAGTATTCAGAGGTATTGAGGGTTGTATCCCGATGATACATGGTTCGCAGGGATGCGCTACATATATCCGCCGTTATATGATAAGCCATTTTAAAGAACCTATGGATATAGCGTCGTCCAATTTTAGTGAAGAAAGCACTATTTACGGTGGAAATAAAAATTTTGTACAGGGTATAAATAATGTACGACAACAATACTCACCGCTGGTGATGGGCATTGCATCTACCTGTCTCTCAGAAACGATAGGGGAAGATGTGCCGTCTCTCATAGCCGAATATAAGCAGGTAAATGAAAATGACTCTTCACTTCCGGTGTTTATTTACGCATCAACTCCCAGTTATCAGGGAACACATATAGACGGATTTCACGAAGCGGTATTAGCTACGGTGAAAACACTTGCCAGATATGAAAAGAAAACGTCATCAGTTAATTTATTTTCAGGTTTTATATCCCCGGCGGATATCAGAATACTCAAAGAGATACTGGAAGATTATGACGTTGATTATACTTTGTTTCCTGACTACTCAGACTCTTTAGATAATACGTTCTGGAATGATTACCTGCTTATTCCAAAGGGAGGGACTCCAATAAATAAGATTGTTTCGACCGCTAATGCTAAGGCCTCAATCGAGTTTGGAACTGTCCTTAACAAAGGTTCTCTTACGGGAAGGGTTGTAAGTAAAAATAGTGTTACTACCGCAGGGAAATGGTTGGAGGATACATTTTTTATAGAAAATCATCAGATTATGCTCCCTATAGGCATTGATGCAACAAGTCGGTTTCTTAATCTGCTCACCACGATAACGGGTAAACAAATGCCGAAAAAGTACGAACAGCAGAGAGGACGACTTATTGATTCATACATTGACTCGCATAAGTATGTATTTGGCAAGAAGGCTTTAGTGTATGGTGAAGAGGATTTTGTAATTGCGTTATGCTCATTTTTGTCTGAAATAGGCATAGATGTGGTAATAGCGGCTTCCGGAGGCGAAAGCAATGCTTTGCAGAAGGAGCTTGATTATATATCTGATGAGTCGGTGGTAATAGGAGGGGCAGACTTTGAGACTATGCGAGAGCTGGCTTTGAAAATGCGTCCTGATATTGTGATCGGAAACAGCAAAGGATACTACATAGCGAGAGAACTTAATATACCATTAGTAAGGGTTGGATTCCCTATACATGACAGGGTAGGAGGAGCAAGGATAAAGCATCTTTGCTATGAGGGTACTCAGCAACTGTTTGATAATATAGTGAATAGTCTCCTTGAATATAAACAAGAGAATTCACCTGTGGGGTATAAGTATATGTAAAAGAAAACAAAACAACAGATTATGGCAAAGATTATCACACAAAAGGATATTGATAAACATCCGTGCTTTAATAAGGATGCTAAGAGCTTATACGCCAGAGTACACCTTCCGGTAGCGCCAAAGTGTAATATACAGTGTAATTACTGCAACAGAAAATATGACTGTGTAAATGAGAGCAGACCGGGAGTTACCTCCGGAGTACTTACGCCTGCAAAAGCAGTCACTTATCTGAAAGAGTTGAGTAAGATAATGGATAATATTTCGGTGATTGGTATAGCCGGACCCGGAGATCCGTTCGCTAACCCAGAGGAGACAATAAATACACTTAAAGAGATTAATAATGAATTTCCGGAGAAAGTGTTTTGTTTGTCAACAAACGGTTTGGGTCTTAAGCCATATATAGAAGAGATCGCGAGTCTTGGTGTCACCCATGTTACTATAACTATTAACGCGGTAGACCCTGAAATATCTGCAAAGATATATCGATGGGTAAGATTTGATAAAAAGGTATACCGGGGAGTAGAGGGAGCCGCCTTGCTTCTTGAAAAACAGTTGGAGTGTATTCCGTTATTGAAACAGCATAATATAGTCGTAAAAATAAACTCTATTATTATACCTGGTGTAAATGACCGACATATTCCGCAGGTAGCAAGAGTTTGTAAAGAGCTCGGAGCGGACATAATGAACTGTATACCTCTTATTCCTACAGAAGATACTCCTTTTGCCGGGGTTGAGCGTCCTGATTCATCTACCGTATTGCGTGTCAGAGAGCTTTCAAAAGATTTTCTGCCAATGATGGCACATTGCGCGCGTTGTCGGGCAGACGCTGCAGGTCTGCTGGCTCAGGATCTTACTGAAGCGTATACTATTTTGCAGAGGGTTCAGAATGAAGATAACTCAGATTATATTGATCGTCCTTATGTAGCTGTAGCTACAAATGAGGGACTACTTGTTAATCAGCATTTAGGTGAAGCAATATCTGTAAATATTTATAATAAATCACCTAAAGGTTATCAATATGTAGAAAGACGTGATATGCCCAAACGAGGCAGCGGTGATTCAAGATGGCTTGAAGTTGCTAAATTGCTAAAGGATTGTCGCGCTATGCTCGTGAGTGGGGTCGGAGAGAATCCTAAAGCGATAATAACAAGTTGCGGAACCAGAGTTGTAGAGATGACGGGGCTTATTGACGAAGGATTGGAGGGTATATATGAAAACAAACCGATCAGAAGCATAGCTAAACCCGACGCGTTCAGATGTGGCTCGGGATGTAAAGGCAATGCTCAGGGGTGTGCCTGATTTTTAAACTATATAAAAATATTAAGGATATGAAAAAGCCAGCTTATCACATTTTAGTGTGCAATTCATTTCGTCTTTCGGGCGAAGCTCTCGGAGCTTGTAATAAGAAAGGCGCGCCGTCTCTTTTACAATATATGATGGAAGAGTGCGCAGACAGAGGTCTTGATGTCGCAGTATCCACAACCGGGTGTCTGAATGTATGCTCTCAGGGACCGGTGATGGTTATACAACCAAATAACTACTGGTATGGAGCAGTAGAAACCGAGGATGCAATCGATGAGATTTTAGACTCGCTAGAAGAGGGTGAATCATGTGAAAAATATCTTATTTCCGAATAAAATACAACCAATGTATCCCATTTCACAATATATTATTGATACTACTCTGAGAGATGGCGAACAGGCTCCCGGAGTAGTTTTCAGTCTTGAGGAGAAAATTAATATAGCTTCTTTTCTTGACTGTACGGGTATACCTGAGCTTGAGCTTGGAATGCCAGCTTTATCCAGAGAGGAATCTGTCGCCATAGGGATATTATGTTCATACGGTTTTAATTTTAAGAAACTTATTTGGGCAAGAAGTCTTAAGGCGGATATTGATAAAAGTATAAATTGTGGAGCTGACGGAGTCCATATATCATTTCCTGTGTCGGATTTGATGATGAGATTAACCTGTAAAACAACTAAAACAGTATTGCGTGATGTAAGAAGTCTGATAAAATACGCGTCAGGTTTGTTTTCTTATGTCACTGTTGGCGCTCAGGATGCATCACGGGCAGAAAGTAATTTTCTTAAAGAATTTATAGCCTGTGCGATTGACTCAGGTTGTAAAAGAATAAGAGTAGCGGATACAGTAGGTATATTGAACCCGATGTCTGTATATTGTTTATTTAAAGAGTTGACATCCGTTTTTGACAATTTCGATTTTGAATTTCATGCTCATAATGATCTTGGTATGGCTACAGCCAATGCTTTATGCGCTTTACAAGGTGGTGCCGGATCAATAAGCACGACGGTAAACGGCATTGGAGAAAGGGCCGGTAATTCCGCTTTAGAGGAAGTTATAATGGGCTTGAAGCTGAGCTTAGGCGAAGTGGTTAAATACGATACATCTCATTTGTATGAACTTAGTAAATATGTGGAGAGTGTGTCATGCAGAAAGCTTCAAAAGTCAAAACCTGTGACAGGTGAAATGGTAATGTGTCATGAATCGGGTATACATACTAATATGCTGCTTAAAGACCGCGCTTCTTATCAGATATTAAATCCTGAAGATATCGGGGCAAGTCAGCCAGAGTTTATGTTTGGTAAACATAGCGGCAGGAGCGCTATAAACGCGTTCTTTATAAGTAACGGAATAAAGCTAAGTGCAGACCAGAGTAACATGATATTAAATATGGTGAAATCTGTATCCATACAGAATAAGAGTAATATTGAAACGTGTGAGCTTTTGAATATTTATAAAATAGTGAGTGAAAGATATTAAATTTTTTTGCTACCCGATATTCCAAAATTATATAACGCCAAAACTGAATATTATGATAGAGAATGTTGATTTTATGCAAACTATGGCCACAACGGCTAATCTGGCTTTATGGACAACGATGATACTTCTTGTGATCGGACTGCCGGCGGCTTATGCTCTCGCTTATAATGATTTCAAGGGAAAGAGTGCGGTTGAGGCGCTTATATGTATGCCTATGGTATTGCCTCCTACTGTTCTCGGTTTTTACATATTACTTATTTATAGTCCGCAAAATTTTCTTGGTGCATCTCTTGAACGATATTTCGATCTCAGGCTTGCGTTTTCATTTACAGGAGTGCTTATAGCCAGTGTAATTTGCTCAATGCCTTTTATGCTTCAGCCATTACAGAACGGGTTGGCTCTTCTGCCTAAAAACTATCGAGAGGCAGCATATACAATGGGCAAAAGTAAAATAACTACTTTTTTCAGAGTATTGCTTCCAAATATAAAAGGTAGTATAATATCTGCTATAGCAATGACTTTTGCTCATTGCATGGGTGAATTTGGTATTGTACTGATGGTTGGTGGTAATATGCCGGGAAATACGCGAGTAGCCTCAATTGCTTTGTATGATGAGGTGCAGTCGCTCAATTATGATGTTGCCAATCAATATGCATTCATAATGTTTGTAATATCATTTATTGCGCTTACAGTTATATATAGTATAAATAAAAGAAGACATGCATGAATAAACTGACTATAGATGTAAAGAAACTGATGATGACAAATTCAGGCGAGAGGTATCTGGATTTTAAAGGCGAAATAAATGATAATGAATTTATATGCCTTGTAGGATATTCCGGGTGTGGTAAAACAACCTTACTGAGAATGCTTGCCGGCCTTACCAGCCCTGATGAGGGATGTATTAAATATGGTGATGATTATTGGTATGAGCATAAAAGTAAATTTAATCTTGCCCCTCAGAAAAGGCATATAGCATATATGTTTCAGGACTTTGCTCTCTTTCCAAATATGACGGTTTATCAGAATATTGTTTTCGCGCAGAGTGAAACTAATCATGATAAAATAAAGGAGCTTATAAATATATTCGGACTTAATAATCTTGAGAAAGTCAGGCCCGCGAGATTATCCGGAGGACAGAAGCAGCGTGTAGCTCTTGCCCGTGCCCTTGCCTCACAACCGCGTATATTACTTCTTGACGAACCACTTTCCGCAATAGACTGGCAAATGCGCGAATCGCTGCAGGATGAGATTCTTAAAGCTCATAAATATATAGGAGGCATAAGTATAATGGTGACTCATGACAAAACCGAGGCTGAAAAGATGGCTGACAGAATAATAACATTATAAGCTATGAAAATAATAATACCTGTTTTAGACAACCGTATTGCCGGTGGCTTTAACCAGACTCCGGATGTTTGTGTATTTGATACTCAAACCGACGGCAGGGAGTATAAACCCTGGAGAGACATCATTCCACCGGGCACAAAAATAACCAGGTCTCTTAAAGCGTATGGGATAACCTCCGTACTTGTTTCTCAGATACAGCTTCTTGCTCTTAATCTTTTTCGTGACAACGGTATAGATGTTTATAAAAGTATAGGTGATATTCTGGATAGTAATATAAAGCATCTTAAGCTGGGTAAGTTAGAGTTGTATACCGTTGAAAATGCTTTAGAAAATAATAAATTATGCGGTGGAAGCTGCGAGGAATGTACGACAGAGATAAGTTGTAAATGACTTTTATTATTGAAAAATATCAAATATTAATTATGATATTTATATAAAATAACAATATTGTTTTTAACAATGAATATTCTGTTTATTTAAACATTATAAGGGCTTTAATTTTGTGTGGTGAAAATTATGATACAGCAAATAGCTCTCTTATATGTTAAATTATTGTCTAATTATATGTTATAATTAAGCTAATATTTATTTAATACGTATATTTGTCCCTCTAAAAAATAATCACAATGGACGAATTAAGTATTGAGCAAATCATATTTAAAGGTAAAAGAATTGAAATAGCAGAAGAACAATACAGAATAATAGACCAATCATTTGACTTTCTGTCAGAATACCGAAAAGACAAAGTTATTTATGGTATTAATACCGGATTTGGACCTATGGCCCAGTTTCTGATTGATAACGATGATCTGAATAAACTACAATATAATATAATAAGATCCCACAGCTGCGGTGCAGGAAAACCTATAAATAGAGAGAATATAAGAGGTGCAATGCTGTCAAGGCTGTGTACGTTTGTAGCCGGAAAATCAGCCGTACACAGAGATACAGTTGATATATTAAAAGATTTTCTTAATAATGATATTATACCGTTTGTACCGGAGCATGGAAGTGTGGGTGCAAGTGGCGATTTAGTGCAGCTATCTCATATTGCACTAACTCTTATTGGAGAGGGAGAGGTGTTTTTTAAAGGAGAATTGATGAAAACTACTGAAGCAATGACTAAATGTGGCATCAAACCTCTTAAAATGTATATACGAGAAGGTCTTGCATTGACTAACGGCACAGGAGTAATGACAGGAATAGGGTTGGTAAATATAATTTATGCAAAGAAACTTTTGCGTTACTCTATACTTGCCTCAGTCATGATGAATGAGATCGCAGGATCTTATGATGACTTCATGTCGGAAATACTTAATTCTTTAAAGAATCATACCGGACAGAAAGAGGTCGCTGAAATAATGCGAGAAATATCTGCCTCAAGTTTGCTTCTAAGAGACAGGGAGGAGGAGTTATACCGAAAAGATAATAATAGAGAAAAAATATTCAAGCATAAAGTTCAGCCGTACTATTCATTGAGATGCATACCTCAGATACTGGGACCGGTGCTTGAGACTATAAATAATACCTATAAGATTCTAATTGAGGAGCTCTATGCTGTAGATGATAATCCTATAGTAGATTCGGACAGCGGGTGCGTCTATCACGGAGGAAATTTTCATGGTGACTATGTTTCATTTGAAATGGACAAAGTGAAGATTGCCATAGCCAAGCTGACTATGCTGGCGGAGAGACAAATAAACTATCTTTTCCATGACAGAATAAACGGCATTTTGCCGCCATTCTTAAATCTTGGCGTACTTGGGCTTAACTATGGTTTGCAGGCAGCCCAGTTTACTGCAACCTCAACAACAGCTGAATGTCAGACACTATCAAATCCTATGTATGTACATAGTATTCCTAACAATAATGATAATCAGGATATTGTAAGTATGGGTACAAATTCAGCTAATATTGCTCAGCATGTTATTGAAAACAGCTTTCAGGTTATGTCTATCCTAATGATGTCTCTTGTACAGGCTGTTGATTGTCTTGGGATTGAGGATAAGTTGTCAGAACAGACTCATACTTTATACAAAGAAATACGAGATATAGTACCTGTATTTAAAGAGGATACGACAAAATATAATGAAATAAAAGATATAGTGGCTTATCTTAAGAAGTAATAAACGAATAGAACTGCAAAAATTAAAGATTATAAAGCAGAAATATTCGCTTTTAATTGATTTATGAAAAACAGAGTTGTAATAACAGGTATGGGTATCTGGTCTTGTATAGGCAGTAATCTTGATGAAGTAACCGAATCTTTATATAACGGACGCTCAGGAGTAGTTTATGTGCCAGAAAGAAAGGAACTAGGATATCGGTCTGCATTGAGTGGGATGCCGCAAAAACCTGAAATAAGCGCGCTTGTAAGCAGACGTAACAGGATGTCTCTTTCAGAGCAAGGTACTTACGCCCTTGTTTCCACAATAGAAGCTTTTAAGAATGCCGGTATAGATGATACATTTTTAAAAGATAGAGAAGTCGGAGTTCTTTTTGGGAATGACTGTTGTGCCGCGCCGGTTATTGAAGGTGTCGATATGATAAGAGAGAAAAAAAATACTGCTCTTGTCGGCTCTGGTAACGTGTTTCAGTCTATGACTTCAACTGTATCAATGAATCTTTCTGTGATATTCAATCTCAGAGGGGTAAACTTTACAATAGCCGGAGCCTGTGCAAGTGGGTCTCACTGCATTGGGATGGCTTATTCTTTAATACAAAATGGCATGCAGGATTGTATAGTCTGTGGAGGAGCACAGGAAGTTAATGTATATTCAGTTGGTAGTTTCGACGGACTATCTGCTTTTTCTGTAGGAGAAAGTAATCCAAAAGGAGCTTCACGTCCGTTTGACAAACAAAGAGACGGGTTAGTGCCAAGCGGAGGAGCTGCGACACTAATACTTGAAAGTTATGAATCTGCTATCAAGCGTGGTGCAAATATTGTAGCCGAAGTAGTTGGTTACGGTTTCTCTTCAAATGGCGATAATATATCTGTACCAAATATAGAAGGTCCGACACGTTCTATGAAACGAGCTTTAGAGCAAAGTGGAGTAGACAAAGAGGCTATAGCATATATAAATGCGCATGCAACCTCTACGCCGCGTGGAGATTATAATGAGGCAATAGCTATAAATGATGTGTTTGGTGAACATAAGCCTTATGTTGGTTCAACAAAATCGATGACGGGACATGAACTATGGATGGCAGGAGCCAGTGAAGTGGTTTATTCTGTTCTGATGATGAATAATAACTTTATTGCACCTACTCTAAATTTTGAACAGGGAGATGAAGCTACCTCCAGACTTAATATTTCATCAAAAAGGATAGATAAAGAGTTTGATATGTTTTTATCTAACTCATTTGGCTTTGGCGGTACAAACTCAACATTGATTTTGAAAAAGGTAAAATAAATATTAGATATGACAGAAAACGAAATAATAACGAAAATAAATGAAGTAATGGCTGCTGAATTTGAGGCAGATATTACAGAAATGACACCAGAGTCGATGTTGATGGAGACTCTTAATTTAGATAGTCTTGATTTGGTGGATGTAGTAGTACTAATAGAAAAAAACTTTGGTGTTACTCTTGTTGGTCCCGATTTTGTGGATGTTAAGACATTCAGTGATTTTTATGATCTTATTATCCGAAAGGTAAATGAAAAATAATGATAGGAGCTGGAGCGGAAAGTCAAGAGGCGGATCTTTAGGATATAATTTCTTTATATTCATAATTCGTAACATTGGTATAATACCGGCTTATATATTTCTGGCTTTTGTAGTTATATATTTTATTCCTTTTGCCCCTAAGGCTACATCTTCGATATGGAGATATAACAGAGATATATTAAAATACGGTATATTAAAATCTGTTGTCAAATTATATAATCACTATTATGTATTCGGTCAAACTATAATAGATAAGGTTGCTATCAAAAACGGAATGGCAAAAAAATATAGTTTCGAGTTTGATAATTACACAGAGTTGCTTTCTCTTTTAGACAATGGCCCGGTAGTAATAATAGGTGGTCACATCGGGTGCTGGGAAATAGGATCAGAGTTTTTTGGTGATTACGCCTCTAAACTAAATGTAGTTATGTATGATGGAGAATATAAAAAAATAAAAGACGTATTAGAGACAGTGAATACGGATTATAAAATAATACCGGTAAATGATGGTGGTATAGAATCTCTGCTTGCTATAAAGCAGGCTATAGATGAAGGCGATTATGTCTGCTTTCAGGGAGACAGATATATAGATGCATCCAATACCTGTAAGGTTAATTTTATGGGGAAAGACGCACTATTTCCGAAAGGACCATCAATGTTAGCCTCTAAGCTCAAGACTCCTGTAGTTTTTTATTTTGCCATGCGTGAGAGCGGGCGTAGATATAGATTTTTATTTAAGACTCTTCGTCCGGGAATGTCACAAAGCGATATATTGAGAGAATACACGGAGTCTTTTGAAGACGTTGTAAGAAAATATCCGCAGCAGTGGTTTAATTTTTTTAATCTATGGCAGTAAATATAGCGATGGTTTCTGCCAACAGGCATAAAGATCCATACCCGGTATATCCTTTGGGCACTGCTTATCTGAAATCTTATATCCAATCAGAAATAAAAGATAGTAAGGTAGATATATTTGATATGAATATGATCAGCGATGAAGAGCTGACAAATACACTGAAAGAATCGGAATACGATATAATATGCGTTTCAATAAGAAATGTTGACGGTGCTAATTCTCTTGACAGACGTGGCTTTTTACCAGGTTATAAGCAGATTGTAGATGCGATAAGAAAAGCTACAAATGCACCTTTGGTAATTGGTGGGGCAGGATTCTCAATATTTCCGGAAGTATTTATGAAGGAGCTGGGAGCCGATTTTGGTATAAAAGGTGAGGGCGAGAGCGCTTTATCTGCGCTTATTACAGATCTTACATCAGGCAAGGTGGTTAGGGACATACCAAATCTTTTTGTTAGAGAGGAGTGTCGTAACCGTTGTTGCTCATATATACAATCTCCTCAGGCTGATTATGAAGCAACACTAGTAGACTATTATTGGAAACAAAGCGGAATGCTTAATATTCAGACAAAAAGAGGATGTCCTTATAACTGTATTTATTGTACATATCCTGAGATAGACGGTAGACGTGTGAGAACAATGAATATAGATTCTGTCATAGAGACTATATCGAAGGCAAAGCTTGATTTTGGAGCTAATTACTGGTTTTTTACAGATTCAGTATTTAATATAAATGACAGCTTCAATATGGAGTTTGCGGAGGCTCTTGCGAAAAGCAAATTAAATATATCATGGGGTGCATATTTTTCACCCTCCCGCCTTACAGATGAGCAGATGGCTCTTTTCAAAAGATCAGGGCTTACTCATATAGAATTTGGCACAGAGTCTTTTTGTGATCAGACGCTTGACGCATATGGAAAGAAATTTACATTTGATGAGGTTTTGAGGTGTTCAGAGCTTGCCTTAAAGCATAATGTATTTTATTCACACTTTCTTATTCTTGCCGGTTGGGGTGAAACGAGAGATCACTTGTTGCGTTCAATTGAAAACTCGAAGTGCCTTCGTCATACAGTAATTTTTCCTTATGTAGGCATGCGTATTTATCCTAATACAAAATTGTGCGAATATGCGATAAAAGAGAATGTAATAAGTATGGACGATAACCTTATTGAGCCAAAATATTATATAAACAATGATTTTGACCTGGAGTTTACCAGGGAGATTGCAAAAGCCACAGGTAAGGCATGGATATTTCCTGATGAACCGCAGGATGAACTTGTAAATGTACTTAAACTAAAGAAAAATAAGAAAGGACCACTATGGGAATATCTGAGAAAACCATAATAGAGGCGGAAAGTATATGTGATTATATACCTCAAAGATATCCTATGGTTATGGTAGATGAATTTTTAGGTATTAAAGAGACTCTTTCTGTAAGTGCCCTTACGATTACAGAAGATAATATCTTCTGTATTGACGGATTATTTGATGAGTGCGGAATAATAGAACACATTGCGCAGTCGGCGGCATTAAGAGTAGGCTTCTTATGCAAAAAAGAAGGCAGAGAAGTACCTCCGGGATATATTGGATCGGTAAACAAATTTAAATTACATAATTTACCTGTACTTGGAGCCAAGATAAAAACAGATTTGATTATTGAGCATGAATTTATGAATATATCTCTTATATCTGCTACTGTTCGTTCGGATAGCATGGTTATAGCGGAATGTAATATGAAAATATTTCTACAGCAATAAATGTTCATGAAAAAGACAGATAACAACGCAGACATACTGATAAACAGAACAATGATAAAAGTTAGGTTTAGTGAAGTTGATTCGATGAATATTGTATGGCATGGCGTATACTTAAAATATTTTGAGGATGGGAGAGAGTCATTCGGCCTTGAATACCCGGGACTTGGCTATGGAGATATAATGAAGAGTGGGTATATGACGCCGATAGTTGATATCTCTCTACAGTATAAATCACCTCTTAAATATAATGATAGAGCTATAATTGAAACTCGTTTTATAAATACAGAAACGGCTAAAATCTGTTTTGAATATGAAATAAGACGGGAGTTAGATAATAAGATTGTAGCCTTAGGTAACAGTACACAGGTTTTTACAGATCATGACGGAATATTACAATTATGGTCACCTGAGTTTTATTTGAAGTGGAAAGAAAAATGGAATGTGAAATAACAAAGGTTTATTGTGGTCCGGATTCGATAATAAGCTCTCTTGGCTTTAATTCAGACGAAAATTACCAGGCTATAATAAACTACACGACAAATCTGAAAAGATACAAAGACAATACTCCTGTATGTGTCATTAACCGTGATGCCTTGCTTAAGGATATATCACATGACCTTACCTTTGCAGAAAACATATCTGTAAAAGTATTAAGGGACGTTATTCAAAAAAGCGGAATATCACCACAAGATAAACGAACACTGTTGATAATCTCAACAACGAAAGGTAATATAGAGTGCATAGAAAGTGATTTTGCCTCTGCCTATCTTTGGAGTTTGGCAGATAAAATATCATCATATTTTCATTTTATAAACAGACCGCTGATAATATCTAATGCTTGTATATCAGGTGTAGCTTCAATTGTGGCAGCTACAAGAGAGATAGAAGCTAATCATTATGATAATGTGATAGTGCTTGGTATAGATGTGGTAAGTGAGTTTATTGTGAGCGGATTTAATTCGTTTAAATCCATAAGTGACCAGGTCTGTATTCCGTATGATAAACAGCGAAACGGACTGACATTAGGAGAAGGGTGTGCGGCAATCTTGCTGACAAATAACAAATGCTTATCCGAGTCGGGTATTGTAGTTTCAGGAGGAGGTATAAACGATGATGCAAATCATATATCAGGCCCCTCACGTACCGGAGATGGTTTGTTTTTTGCCATCGACACAGCGATGAAAAAAGCCGGAGTGACAACACTCGATATTGGCTTTATTAATGCTCACGGCACAGCTACATCCTTTAATGACGAAATGGAGAGTAAGGCTATAAATATGGCCGGTCTTACAGATGTGCCATGTAATTCAATGAAACCTTATTTGGGACATACCCTTGGTGCTTCAGGTGTGATAGAAACTATTCTATGTATACGTCAGTTAAGCGGCGGAGTTGTATTTGGCGTAAAAGGATATAAAGAAAACGGAGTCCCTTTTGAATTAAACGTTAGCGCTCAACACCGAAATATAAATGTAAATCATTGTCTTAAAACAGCATCAGGATTTGGAGGAACGAATGCGGCTCTAATTCTTTCAAAAGATACGTGCCTAAAGAAATTATCTGCAGAAAAGAAGCATGCTGATATTACAGAAATTTCTCATGTAGTAATAGAGAAGCAACATAATATTACATTCTCTGAGTATATCCGAAATGAGTACAAGTTATTGGGTGATACTAATCTAAAGTTTTTTAAAATGGACAATCTTTCGAAACTTGGATATGTCGCTTCATGTAAACTTATGAAAGATATAGTCTTGCCGTTTGCTCCCGAAAGAATAGCCGTTGTAATTGCCAACAGTAGTTCTTCTCTCGATACGGATATAAACCACCAGGAGGTAATAAACAAGAGATTACCAGAAGGCACTTCTCCGTCTGTATTTGTATATACACTTGCCAATATAGTAGCGGCAGAGATTGCCATAAAGCATAAATGTAAAGGTGAACTGTCATTTTTTATTTATGAGAAAAAATGCATGGACTTACTATCTGAATATGCCTCATCGCTAATAAATAATGATATATGCGATGCCGTAATATTTGGGTGGTGTGAATTGCTTAAAGATGAATATAATACAGAACTGAAACTTATAAAAAAGATATAAAATGGAAAATCTTAAAGAAGAATTGAAAAAACAACTTATAGAAGCACTCAATCTGGAAGAAGTAACTACAGACGATATTGACTCTGCCGCGCCACTATTCGGAGATGGTCTTGGTCTTGATTCTATAGATGCTTTAGAGATTATTCTTATTCTTGAAAAGAATTATGGTATAAGGATTGCTAATCCGGCAGGCGCAAAAGAGATATTTTATTCAATAGATACTCTTGCTGAATATATTGAGAATAATCGTAATTAATCCTTATGGGCATAACGGTTTGCGGCATTGGAGTAATAACGTCTATTGGGGTAGGTATAGAGGAGAATCTTGATTCGCTTTTATCTCAAAGATGTGGTATTAGTGCTGTATCATTACTTGATACAGCACTAAGTGTGCCTGTCGGTGAGATAAAATATTCTAATGCAGAACTAAAAAATAAATTAGGTATAGATATAAAGCAGACAGTTTCCCGCACAGCGCTTCTTGGAGCTATAGCAGTAAGGGAAGCTATTTCCAAACTGAACTTATCAGGGAAACGAGTCGGTTTAATATCTTCAACCAGTGTCGGTGGAATGGACCTTTCCGAAAACTTCTACAAGGATTACATTAAAGATGGTAAACGAGGCCGACTTCGTAATATTATAGGACATGATTGTGCTTCAAGCACCGAGTTTATAGCTTCTTATTGTGGCATAACCGGATTTCGTACTACAATAAGCACTGCATGCTCCTCGGCTGCTAATGCTGTTATTATGGGAGCCGGTATGTTAGAGTCAGGAATGCTTGATTATGTTATCGTTGGTGGTGTAGATTCGCTGTGTGCGTTTACTATAAACGGATTTAATTCTCTTATGATCTTAGATTCCGAGCTTTGTCGTCCGCTTGATAAAGACCGTAAAGGACTTAATTTAGGAGAGGGTGCAGGGTATATAGTACTGACAAAAGATACAAATTGTAAAGCCGGAATATGCATGCTGTCTGGTTACGCAAATGCAAATGACGCTTTTCATCAGACCGCATCTTCAGAAAATGGAGAAGGCGCGTATTTGTCTATGACCCGTGCTTTATTGAGAGCCGGCATATCATCAGATTGTATTAATTATATAAATCTGCATGGTACCGGTACCATGAATAATGATTCTTCCGAGATGGCTGCTGTAAAGAGAATCTACGCAGATAATATACCTGCCTACAGTTCCACAAAAGGGTTTACAGGACATACGCTTGCGGCAGCAGGAGGAGTAGAAGCGGTATATTCTGTATTATCAATTATAAATGGAGTCAGATTTGCTAATCTAAGATTCAATGATAACTCTGATATTGACATCTTTCCGATAATAGAAACACAGAAAGGTCTTGATATAAAACATGTAATGTCAAATTCTTTCGGATTTGGAGGTAACTGCTCATCTTTAATTTTTTCTGCGTTATGAGTTATTATATAAACTGCCTTATTCACTCAGACTCTCTTACAAGAGATATAAAAACTCTTGTACCTGATATGAATATGAGAAGGAGAATGAGTAGAATTCTGAAAATGGGTGTATGTACAGCTATGGAATCGGTTCTTGATTTTGATGAATATGGTAAGGTGGATGCTATAATTACAGGTACAAGTCTTGGTTGCATAGCCGATAGTGAGAAATTCCTTGCCAATATAATCACATCAGAAGAGAAAATGCTTAACCCTACACCTTTTATTCAGTCAACATTTAATACAGTAGGGGGGCAAATCGCTATTATACGTAACGAACACTGTTATAACAATACATTCTCTCATCGTAGTATTAGCCTTGAGTGTGCTTTAACCGATGCAATGCTTTGCCTTGATAATGGTCATAAGGCTGAGATCGGAAGAGCGTCGTGTAGGGAAAGAGTGTACGTCCTGGTGTAGA
>CAMTOT010000023.1 GCA_947074165.1 uncultured Bacteroidales bacterium | reverse complement strand
GAAGGCATATCTATAGATACGACAAATGCTTCAGAATCGTTTATAGACTGAATAAGAGCCCCGAATCCGCCTGAAACAGGAGTATTGAGCCCTGTTCCGAAAATAGCGTCAATGACAAGATGATTTTCTTCAAGTACAGGCATATTGAAAGATTTGCAAACCTCAATAAGTTTTGCGCCCTCTATGTTAAACAGTGCCTGGCGATTGGCGTCGCAATCTTCTGATAATCCACCCGAAGGGTTGAATAAGTAAGTCGTTACATCATAACCAAGACGTATCAGCATGCGGGCTATGGCTAATCCGTCGCCGCCATTGTTTCCTTTTCCCGCAAAAACTATTACCGGTGTAGATTGAGCCCATCTTGCTGTAATCTCGTCAGTCACGGCACTTGCCGCACGCTCCATAAGTTCAAGAGACGTGATATTCTCAAGTTTTATAGTTTGAGCGTCAATGTTTCTAATCACCTTGCTGTCAAAAAGTTTCATCCTGCGCTATATTGTTCAGACTCTCAATTCGAGAGTTATATTTTATTGTCTTTATTTATGCTATCACAAATTTACACAATTTACACGAAGAGGCATATTGTGATTATCTAATTTACGGTTTTTATTTATTTTGATAATTACGTATTGCCTCCTTTTATTACTGTTTGATATGCTCAATTAATACTTTTTAAAATAATTACGATTAAAAAAAATCGTAACTGAATAATTATGTATAATTTGCGATTTATTTCACATTAATGCTAAGTTTTATACCAAAAAATAGAAAACAGATATAAAAATTAATTTCAAAAAAAATCAAAAACAATGGTAGAAAAAGTACAACAGACGCTGCGAGATTCAGCTTTTGCCCGTTGGGGTGCGCTTTCGGCAGTATCTATTACAATGTTTTGCGCCTATTTCTTTAATGACGTAATGGCGCCGCTTAAACCGATGCTTGAGCAGGAGTTGCTTTGGAATAGCATGGAATATGGATTCTTTACTAGTGCTTACGGCTGGTTTAATGTAATATTTCTTATGCTTATCTTCGGGGGTATTATCCTTGATAAAATGGGTGTCAGATTTACCGGTACGCTCAGCTGTCTTCTTATGGTTGCAGGATGTGCTATCAAATACTATGCTATTAGCTCAATTTCTCCAATGGCAGGTGAGATTTTCGGATTCAGAACTCATGTGATGATTGCCTCACTCGGTTATGCCGTATTTGGAGTAGGGGCTGAGATTATGGGGATAACAGTATCGAAGGTTATTGTAAGATGGTTTACAGGTCACGAACTTGCTCTTGCGATGGGTATGCAGGTAGCAATAGCCCGATTAGGGAGTATGCTTGTGATGTGGATTACTGTTCCGGTGGCTGTTCATTTTGGTAGTATTTCATTCCCGCTTCTTATCTCTCTGATTGGTCTTTGTATCGGGTTTATGGCATTTATGGTGTATGGGGTAATGGAAAAGACTCTTGATAAACAGATTGGTGATGATGCCGAGCCAGAAGAGCCGTTTAAGATGTCTGATATAAAAGAGATAATGATGAATCCTGGATTTTGGCTTATCGCAATATTGTGTCTGCTTTTTTACTCCGCGGTATTCCCATTTATGAAATATGCCAACGACCTTATGATAAATAAATACGGTGTTGCGGCAGAGAGTGCAGGGTTCATTACCGGATTATTACCTTTAGGTACGCTTTTTCTTACACCGACATTTGGTGGTATATATGATAAATTTGGTAAAGGTGCAACGATTATGATTGTTGGCGCAGTACTTCTTATCGTCGTTCACTTGTTGTTTGCGTTGCCAATACTTAACTACTGGTGGTTTGCCACTATTATTATGATTGTTTTGGGGATTGCTTTCTCTCTTGTGCCATCTGCAATGTGGCCTTCAGTGGCGAAAATTATACCTCAGCGTCAGTTAGGTACTGCCTATGCTCTTATATTCTGGGTTCAGAATATTGGTCTTGCCGGAGTTCCTGCGCTTATCGGGTATGTTCTTGAAAGATATGGTAAACTTGACGCAACGGACGGTGGTCCTGCTTATGACTATACAGCGCCAATGATAATATTTACAATGTTTGGGGTGGCTGCCCTTATAGTAGCTATTACTCTTAAATCTGTAAATGCTAAAAAAGGCTACGGTCTTGAGCAGCCAAATATGAAATAAGATTATTTGAGCATAATGCATGTGGCGATACGTCCTGATTTAATGCCAAGTTTTCTGGCTGAGAAGAACGTATCCGACATTTTCAGCGTACACATATACGCAGTCTCTATATTATGGGGGGCAATACCGGCAGATATAAGTTCAAGTCGGGTTGCCTCCCATAAATCTATATAAGCTTTCCCTTCTGTTTTCGAACTGATATAAATTCCGCTAAATCCGTTTTCAGAGAATTTTTCTACCACCTCAAGTCCCACTTCAAATGATTGCGGTCCTATGGAAGGTCCGATACCGGCTATGATATCCAACGGATCAGATCCGAATGTTGTTTTCATCCTGTCTATACATTCCGTCACTATATGATTGACCAGACCTCTCCATCCGGCATGTATGGCAGCAATAATCTGCTTCTGTTTGTCATAAAGAAGGATAGGTACGCAGTCGGCAGTTGATACACCTATGCAAATGCCTTTCTTATTTGTTATTACAGCATCAAATTCTCCCGGCATGACGGGGGTATTGACAATCGCAACATCAGTGCCGTGTATCTGACGCGGCATAACTATGTTTTGTACGGGTATATTCATATATCCGCCTATAATCTCCCTACACTTTTTGATGTTTGACTCATCATCTCCGGTATAATCGCAGATATTGAAGTTGTCATAGGGGTTATCATCTTTGAGATGTACTCTGTTGCGGGTAGTTATAAAATGAATAATGTTGCAGCCTGATTCCGAAAAAGAATCAAACTGCAACATTGATATATTATTGTCTAATGTAAATTGCTTCATTAAAACGGCTCAGAAAATTATTTATTTGTCTCCTCGTCTTCATCTTCACAATCGATGATGTCGTCTTCGTCTACATACTCAATATCTTCGTCGTCGTATTCGTATATCTCGAAGTCTTCCTCTTCATCATCATCCTGATAATCAACTTCCCAATCATCCTCCGTTTTCTCAACTTTAATATCGAGATTACGGTGAGTGATAGTTGTTATCTTGTTGTCTTCACAGTTAAGCTCTTCCCAAAGTTTATCTTTTAGCTCTGTGATGCCTGTGTTTGTAACGGAAGAGATAAACACATAAGGGATTTCCGGCAGATCTTTTTCAATCTCATCCATAAGCTCCTGGTCAAGCATATCAGATTTTGTGATAGCAAGTATGCGTCGTTTGTCAAGAAGTTCCGGATTGAACTGGCCAACTTCATTTAAAAGTACTTCGTATTCTTTTTTAATATCATCAGCATCCGCAGGTACCATAAACAGAAGAAGTGAGTTTCTTTCAATGTGGCGAAGAAAACGGATACCAAGACCGCGACCCTCGCTTGCTCCCTCAATAATACCCGGTATATCAGCCATTACGAAAGAACGGTTGTCACGATACTTAACGATACCAAGATTTGGCTCAAGTGTAGTAAACGGATAGTCCGCAATTTTTGGTTTTGCAGCTGATACTACAGAAAGAAGAGTAGATTTACCCGCGTTAGGGAACCCAACAAGACCAACATCGGCAAGTAGCTTAAGCTCAAGGATAACGGCGCGCTCGAGTGCGGGCTCTCCAGGCTGAGAATAGCGTGGAGCCTGATTCGTAGCCGTACGGAAGTGCCAGTTGCCCAGACCGCCGCGACCACCTTTAAGAAGGATCACTTCCTGTCCGTCATCTGTCACATCGCAGATATATTCTCCTGTTTCAGCATCAAATACCACTGTACCGCAAGGTACTTCTATTATCTGATCCTGACCGTCTTTTCCGAAAGAGCGGCTTGAGCTACCTCCCTCACCATGACCTGCAAAGACGTGACGCTGGAATTTAAGATGGAGTAGTGTCCAGTAGTTTCTGTTACCGCGAAGGATAACGTGACCACCGCGACCACCGTCGCCACCATCGGGTCCACCTTTGGTTATGAATTTCTCGCGGTGAAAGTGAGTCGACCCGCGACCACCCTTACCTGAACGACAATATATCTTTACGTAATCTACGAAATTTGATGCAGCCATAATTCTAAGTATGCAATGTTTTAAATAATCTGTATAGTGATAATGTACCGCTATACTTTTTTATTTAGCGGCTATTAATCCGCAAAGATAATATATATTTCTGAATTTAACGGGAATGTTAAAATAGCACGATGCTAAGAATAAGAAAAAGAATAAAAAAAAGGAAAATATTGATGCAAAAAAAAGCGATGCCGTAGTTGGCATCGCTTTCCGTAATATATTGTAGGGTGATATTATTTCACGCTGTCAATAGCTGTTTCGATACGAGAGAAGATCTCATCAACAGATCCCATACCGTGGATATCAGCATATTTACCCTCTTTGATATAAAACTCTTTAAGAGGAGAAGTCTGGTTGTTATAAACATCAAGACGACTTTTGATTGTTTCGTAGTTATCGTCAGAACGACCAGAGATTTGTCCGCGTTTAAGAAGGCGGTCGATAAGTTCTGATTCTTCAACGTCAAGACCAACAACGATA
The DNA here is from genome assembly GCA_947074165.1 of uncultured Bacteroidales bacterium. Classification (GTDB taxonomy): domain Bacteria; phylum Bacteroidota; class Bacteroidia; order Bacteroidales; family JAUNSR01; genus JAUNSR01. Next base: position 11,235 of record CAMTOT010000023.1, on the reverse strand, counting down.
GATACAGCTGTACCACGCTCTTTAAGCATCTCATTAAGAGCTTCTGCCTGAGGGATTGTACGAGGGAAACCGTCGAAGATAACGCCGTCTTTAGCCGCTTCGTTAGAATCAAGAACGTTAGCCAACATATCAATGATAAGAGAATCCGGTACAAGCTGACCTTTTTCAATATATCCTTTAGCTGTATTACCAAGTTCAGTACCGTTTTTCATTTCGCTTCTAAGTACATCACCTGTAGAGATGTGGAATAGACCATACTTTTTGATGATCAATTCGCTCTGTGTCCCTTTACCTGAACCCGGAGCACCAAAAATAACTACGTTTAGCATTTGTGTTTTTTATATTTAATAATAAATTACCTGTCTTCGTTTTTATTCGGCTATGACATATATGTCTTTAAGATTTCTTCCTAATTCATCATAATCAAGTCCGTATCCTACGATGAACGCGTTAGGTATCTCTATAGCTACATAATCAAGTTTAAGATTTTCCACTTTACATGCTTCCGGTTTATGCAGCAAAGTCGCGATTTTTACATCAGCCGCGCCTTTCTCTTTAAGCTGCTCAATAATAGAAACCATAGTGTAGCCTGTATCTACGATATCTTCAATCACAACAACGTTACGCCCTTCGATATTTTCCATCAGGCCGCTGATTGCCTTTACATGACCCGTAGTCTGAGTTCCCTCATAAGACTTCATTCTCATGAACGTAATTTCCGAATCAATATTGATCTCTTTGTAAAGATCGGCTGCAAACATAAAAGCTCCGTTAAGGACGCAAATGAATATAGGATTTTTGTCCGCAAGATCATTATTCATCTGCTGAGCAATACGGCATATTGCTTCCTGTATTTTTTCAGATGATATAAATGGCTTGAAAACTTTGTCTTTTACTTGAATAGTATTCATTCTGATATTTTTTTTAAGTCGCAAAATTACAATAAAATAAGACAAACAAAAATAGGGATTAACTAAAATTGTTAATCCCTATAATTTTTTATCTCAGAAATATCGTTGTTTTACTCAATACCAGCCATCATCTTTTTAAGTGTAGATGAAAGAAGGAAAAGAATTATTGACGCTACACCTGCCATAACTACAAATAGCATAAAGAAGTCAAACAGGTTGGCAATCTCAAACCCTAAGAAATATTTTACAGTTCCGCCATCAGGATAGAATGTAGATAATGTACCTGCAAATTTGTTTGCTGTAGCTGTAGATAGGAACCATACACCCATCAGCAAAGAGGCAAAGCGTACAGGCGACAGTTTATTTACCATAGAAAGTCCGATTGGAGAAAGGCAAAGTTCACCCATTGTGTGAAGTAGGTAAAGTCCGGTTAGCCAAAGGATACTTACTTTAGCCTCAGGGTCAAGACCTCTTACCCCAAACGCGATAACAAGGTAACCAAGAGCAAGCAACATCAAACCCATAGCCTGTTTTACCGGAGACGCAGGTTCCATGCTTTTCTTTCCAAGGAATTGCCATATCATAGCAAATACCGGAGCAAGTAGTACGATAAATACAGCGTTGAATGACTGGAACCAAGCTGTTGGCATTTCCCAACCAAATATCATACGGTCTGTCTGGTTGGCTGCAAAGAATGTAAGTGATACTCCGGCCTGCTCAAACGCTGCCCAGAAGAATATCACGAAGAACGCGATGATATAAATTACCCAGATTCGTGTTCTTTCATTTTTTGTAAGCGAACGGTCTGTTATGATAAATGCCGGAAGCACTATACATACAGAATAAATTATAGCTCCGATGATGTCTAAGTCTGCGAAATAAACAAGTCCTGAAGCAAATGCGATCTCACCTGCTACCCATGCGATGATCTCAACAATTGAGCGGGGTTTTGTCTCTTCAGCATGCTTAATAGTAGCTTCGTCAGTGCCAAGTTCTCTTTGCTCTTCTTCAGATTTCATCGGAAGTCCACCGATTTTCTTGCCTTCCGGTGTAACAAGGTATTTGTCTTTAAATAGTTCAAAGATAGTCACACTCAGTAACATACCGATACCTGCTGAAAGGAATCCCCATTTGAAATCTTCAGGGTTGCCTGTGTCACCTACGAATCCGCACCAAAGAGGAGCAATTGCCGCGCCTACATTGATACCCATATAGAAGATTGTGAAAGCAGAGTCTTTTCTTTTATCCTGAGGACCATAAAGGTCACCCACCATCGTTGAAATATTTGGTTTGAAGAATCCGTTACCAAGAATAAGCAATCCAAGTCCGCAGAACATCAAATATGTTGCCAGCTCAGTAGTTTGGTAATACATTGCACTGAAAAACATAAAGAACTGACCTATTGCCATTAATACACCACCCCAGAAAATAGAGCGTCTGTTGCCCCAGTATCTGTCTGCTATATATCCTCCAAGGATTGGGGTAAGATATACAAGTCCGGTATAGCTACCGAAGATATTTGAAGCTACCGCCTGAGCGTCTTCCTGTCCTGCAAACAGGGCTTTGATCATAAAGAGAACAAAGAGCCCTCTCATTCCATAATAACTAAATCGCTCCCACATTTCTGTGACGAACAAAAGATAGAGGCCTTTAGGATGCCCCTGCTTAGCACTTTCCATATTACTCATTTGTTTTGAATTTCCTGTTAAAACGATGTCAAAGATAAGATATAAAAACAAAAAAAGCTGTCAAATTGGCGTAAAAAAGGCATAAAAATAGAAAAACGATACATTTGCGTCATTATGGATAATGATATATTGTTTAAAATGTGTATAAATAATTAAAAATATACCGATTGTGATTTATCGGTTAATTTGGGCTCGCCGGCTATAATTAAATATCATAGTATTTACTTTGGGTCAAAGTATATAGGCGACGTAGGTTGCTTATCAATATGTGCTTATGGATCTTTTGAGACATAAAAAAGGTGATTGCTAAAATGAGCAATCACCTTTTGTGTATTTTATAATTAAAGCTTAGTTAATACAAGATTTTATTAATGTGCCATCTTGTACAATTGGGTAATTGTGCACTACACCACCGATAGTTATCACAACAGTAATTCTCCTGTTCTGCTCACTATTATTAACTTCCGCGGTAAACATCAGATCAATAAGGCTATCTCTGCCTGTTCCGCTGCTTTGATTTACATAGACCCAGTTTGCTGAGGTAGAACTGTCTTTAAAAGTTATACTCCATGGTTCCGGAGCGTTTAGTTTACGTGAAACGTTTCCACCTTCAGTAGTATAACATATCTCAAACCCTTGCAGTCCGATTTTTACCTCATCTTTTCCACACGCTATGAAAGAGATAAAAATCGCAAAAAAAGGAATCAAAAAAATAATTTCCTTAATATGTTTTTTTATCTCGTTATTCATAGTTAATTATATTTCATTTGAGATTGAAACGATCTGGCAGTTAAGAACCCATACTTTTTTGTATTTGTCCTGAACTACAGCATACATAGCGTGCCAGAATGCTTTATGAATTGGAGTAATCACTTTGCCGCCTTCAATAAGAGCATTGTAGATTTTGTCCATATCTTCTTCTTTAGCGAAATCAAGAGCTATAGATTCAGAGTTTCCCTGATGAAACTCGGCATCTTCTTCTTTATCTGAAAAATAAAATTTAGCTCCGCAAGGAAGAGCGAAAGAAGCGTGCATAATTTTATCTTCCCATTTAGGAGTTATTTTTTTGTGTTCTTTTACAAGATGTTCCTTGTTATCTCCATAAGTCTGGATTTTCAGCTGTTTGCCATCAAAAACTTTCATATAAAATGGAAGAGCGTCACTGCAGTCTCCATTAAAAACCAATAACGGTGCAATATTCATCATAATAATAAAGATTTAGTATCTAATATTAGAACAAATAGATATTCGTGTGGTTTAAGAAAATATGTTAAAGTCTTTATTTGATATGTTTCTTTACTGTCTTAGCGATTTTTAAGGCTCCTGTTTTATCGGGGTGTACATTATCTTTGAAATGTTCTTTCATATTATCTGTGGCCTTATGTAAGTTTATTGTTTTTAGCTTATTGCGTTTTGCAACTCGCTTTATTATAGGAATAACACCATTTACAATAGTACTATCGTTTATGCCCCAGGTTGTTTCATATACTTTTGCTGGGTAACATAGAAAAATTTTAGGTCTTGATTCAAGATTATTAAAACTGTCAATCATTCTCTGCAAATCTGCTTCAAAATCATTATGGTGTATCCAATTATGAGGTTTCGTGTCGTTGGTGCCAAGTTTGATAACAACTATTTCGGGATTATAATCAAGTGCTTTTTGATATATCTCTTCTTTAATATATGGCATGTCACCTTTACTCATTAGTGTGCGGGCGCTTATGCCAAAGTTTTCTACCTGATATTTGTCGCCAAGCATTTGACCAAGTTGGGCCGGATAGCTGTTTTCTTCTCTTTCGGCTATCTGATATCCGAACGTAATGCTATTGCCTATACACGCAACCTTTGTGCGGGCTGTACAATGTAGCTGGATTCCAATGAAAAGTGATAATGCGAATAGTTTTATGTGTTTCATTATGATATAAATAAGATATAGTTATGTCTCTTTGTGTGTTTTAATAATAAAAAACAAAGATAAATAACTATATCTTATTTACATGAAGTGTATATTAATATTCTGATTACTTACCAGAGCTAAACTGATATCCGCGACTTTTCTCACCAAGAGCTCTTTCATAGGATGCAATTGCCGTCTTGTACGAATAATTGGCTTGTATGTAATTACTATATGCCTGTATCCAGGATAACTGAGAACTTAATATATCAGCAATCGATATCTTACCTTCATTGTAAGATAAAGTATTAAGTCGAAGAGACTCCCGTGCGAGTTGTAGATTCTGATCAGCTACCGATATTTGCTCTAACAATTGTATAACGTTGGTATATGCGTTTGATAGCTGTTGGTTTATCTGATCTGCTACATATTGTTTGTAATATTTTTGACTGTTTATCAATGCGTTCATCTGTCTTGATGTGTTGCACCTTGCTCCCCAGTCCCACAAAGTGAAACTGAAATTAAGAGTTGCGATAGCTATTCCTTCCGGCGGATATCCATAATTGGGATTGCTGGTGCCCCATCCCCCCTGAAACTGAAAATATAATTGCGGATTATATTTAGATATCGCAAGTTTTTTGTTTTGACGCGCCAACAAAATTTGCAGTTCTGCTATTCTGTAGTCGTGTCTTTGCTCAAGAGCAGTCTCAAAACTATAAACCTCAGGTGTATGCATTTCAGATAATATTGGCTCAACAGCTATAGGCATATCATCCGGACTATAACCCATTAAAATGAAGAAATTCTGATATGAAAGCAGATATGCGGCTTCAGCCTTTTTTATTCCCAGTTCAGCCTCAAGCAGACGGGTAGTTATCATTAATAGGTCATTCTTGGCAATGGCTCCATTATCAAACTTCATCTTTATCAGTTTGTACTGATTATTTATTATCTCGTGATAGCGGTAGCTTATCTGAAGATATTCCGTATTCGCCGATACCGCCCAATATGCCTGGTCAGCCTGAAGGTAAATATCATCAACCGATAATAGAACATTTTGTACTGATATGCGATCCTGAGTCTTATCAATGTTATATTGAGAAGAAACCGAACCTCCTGCATATATCGGTTGTGAAACTGTACCACCGAGAAAATAATTGTAAGGATGATAAACACCCTCAGGCTTATGCCATAAATCAAGATTTCTCAGGTCAATATTACCTGTGCCTATAGCATCTATTTTGGGCAGATAACCACTTCTTGATACTTTTTCTTTTGATCTTGAGGCTAATGCTTGTTCTTTTTTCTGTTTTAAAAGCTGACTATAGTCCAGAACTTTATTTTCATAACTCTCAAGAGTCATCAGTGAATCTGTATTCTGATACTTAACAGTATCATTCTGAGCTGATATATAAGGATTGAAGCAGCTCAATACAAATAATATAATATGTAATTTCGTAATTCTCATTTTGTATCTTTATTTATACTTATCAAACATATTATAATTGCACTATGACAATTTATAGAATGTACAGTATGTGACAGGAAGAACAAATAAAGTAAGGAGTGATGCAACAAATAAACCGCCCATGATAACAGCCGCAAGCCCTCCGAATAGTGAGTCGAATAGTAGTGGTAGCATACCAAGAATTGTTGTTCCTGATGCCATAACTACGGGTACAATACGAGATTTCGTTGCTGTTATTACAGCTTGTACCCCCTCAATTCCATTGCTTTTCTCAATATTTATCTGATCGACAAGCACAATTGCGTTTTTGATGTTCATACCAATCAGCCCGAGAAGTCCGAGTAAGGCAAAGAAGTCAAACATTTTGCCAAAGCAGACAAGTCCGAATACGATACCGATGAATATAAGCGGAATCATAAGAAGTATTATTACCGGCTCTTTAAAGTTATTGAAAAGCAGGAGTAAGGTGAAAAACATTAAAAAACCTGTCAAAGGCATATTGGCAGCCAGGGCGCTGTTTGATTCTTTCTGGCTCTCCTGTTCCCCGTAAAAGTTCATCTCATAACCTTCCGGAACATCAATCTCAGACTCCACTGTACTCCAGATCTCCTGAAATGCAGCCATTGCGTTAGCGCTTCTTACAGGGTCAGCCTGTGCCATAATTAATTTTTCTCTATTGTATCGCTTGATTACACTGACGTCAAAATCGAATGACATTGAGTCAATAACCTGTTCTAACGGGACCGCGACACCTTTTGAATTAAACACAGGTAATGTTTTGAAATTTGCAAGGTCAAAATCATTTATGTCAGGATCTTTTAGCAGGATATTCATAATGTTATCGCCTTCACGATATTTACTTAAAATATATCCTTTTGTAGCTATCTCAATTGAAGAGCCCATATCCTGCCTTGTGACACCTACTCTTTGACCTGCCGACTGAGAATATATTGGTGTAGCTACCGGTATTTTATCTCCCCAGCTATTTCTTATATGGGTTAAGTTCCCTTGTTTATACATTAGATCCTGGACTTTGTTTGCAAGCATAAATAACGTATCGCTATTTTCTCCTTTAAATCCGATCTCTATTGTAGCTTCAGTAGCCGGAGATAATTTAAACAGAGATGATCTCGTTAATATGTCCGGATAATTTTCATACATGTAATTGTTAAACCAATTCTCTTTCTCAATTGTGTGCTTCTTAGAATCAAGCTCTATTAATATGTTAGCTACATTTGGTTTTGGTCCTAAAGATGTACTGGCAAGGTAGTATCTCAATGGAGACGACCCCATCGTAACTGTGACCTGTTTTACCTCTTCGTGTGATAGTAGTTCACTTTCAATCTGCTTTATGTCTTTTTCTACCTGATAAATATTATACCCGTCAGGCCAGAACATATCAGCGCGAAAATAATTTTTATCCATGCTTGGAAAGAAATTCTGAGGCATGGCACCCATGACTATAAGTGAAATGAATAAAAGTCCGATGGCAGAAAAGATGGTTGCCCATTTGAATTTTATCATTTTTCGTAACACAATCTCAAACTGGTGATATAGTTTCTTGTCATATGGGTCTACACCGCCATTACCAGTACTGGCTTTCAATATCCAGCTGCCAAATGTTGTAGTCTGTGTAAGCGCTAATATCCAGCTTAGAGATAATGATACAGCTAAAACAATAAATAAAGGTTTTACTATCTCAGCGACAGAACTTGGCGCAAGATATATAGGCAGGAATGAGCATATAGCTATAAAAGTGGCACCGAGTAGTCCCCATTGCGGAACTGTAGCACCGTTAATTAGAGCTTTTTTTCTTTCTTCACCTTTTAATATTGATATTTGCGCATTATCAGTTACTACAATTGCGTTATCAACAAGCATACCCATCGCTATAATAAATCCAGCCAGCGATGTTCTGTTCAGTCCGGTGTCCATAAACATCATAATCAGCATAGTCCCGCCAATAGAGAAGAGCAGCGAACTTCCTATAAGCAGCCCGGCTCTTAAGCCCATTACCAGCATTATAATTATTATTACGATGCCGACAGATTCAAACAGATTTATTATAAAACCATTGTTAGCCTCTCTTGCTATATTTCCCTCTAAGTATATAGGCTCAATATTTATTCCTATAGGTATAAGAGGTATGATGCTCTCAAGCTCTTTCGTTACAGCGTCGCCAATGGCTACCACGTCTTTTTTTGTGTCGGATGAGATTCCTATGCCAATAGTGCGTTTTCCGTTAATTCTCATTAAGACATTAGGGGGCGAAACATAACCTTTCTCAACCTCTGCGATATCCCCAAGTAATAGTTGTTGACCCGAAGGTGTGGTAATTACCTGATTTCTGATATCCTCAAGATTACCATAGGTTCCTTCTGCCATAATCTTAAGTTGCATCTCTCCCGCTACTCTTTCACCGGTATTAATAATCTGATTTTGAGCAGAGAGGACAGATGATAACTGTTGAGGTGTAAGTCCCAGTGTTGTAAGTTTAGGAATCGGGATAAATATATTTACACATTCAGTTCGCTCACCTTGAGTATTAACCTTAACCACACCCGGCACAGTAGCCAGTCTTGTGGTAATATATTTACAGTAATCGGTAAGTTCCTGGTCTGTGAAACCCTCATCGGCAGTTAGCCCGTAGAAAATACCAAACACGTCGCCGAAATCATCCCCGACTACGATCGGACTTGCTCCTGAAGGAAGTTTTGATGAAACATCCGTAACTTTTTTTCTTACTTCATCCCATTTTTGAGGGATATCTTTAGCAGGCAATGCATCTACAAGCTCTACCGTTATTTTTGAATACCCATAGTAAGAGTCTGATTTTAATTTTTTCAAATCAGACATTGTCTGTATCTCTTTTTCTATAGGCTCAGTTATAAATTTCTCCACTTCAACAGGAGATGCTCCCGGATAATAACACATAAGTACCGCGCTTTTTATTACAAAAGGCGCGTCTTCTTTCTTTGCCAGTTTATCGAAAGCTATAATGCCCCCTATTAAAATTATGGCAAGAAGAAAATATATAACTTTTGTGTGTTTTAGTGCATATTGAGCGATGTTCATAGTCTTATCTTTATATTATATACACTATTAATGTAGTATCTTAATTTTTTCTCCCTCAGTGAGTCTTGTTGTTCCAGCGGTAACAATTATATCACCTGGTTGCAAACCGGAAGAAACCAATATACTGCTTTCCTCAGTCAGTGCGCCTGTTGTGATAGGCTGTCTGAATACAGTGTTATTTCTCACGACCCAAACATACATCTGAGGGTCTGTGCCTATTCCGAATATCGCAGTAAGAGGTATGAATGGCAGATCTATATTTTTACTTTTCAGGTATATTGTCATAGATACATTGCAGGAGAATCCGGGCTTAATGTCGTATTTGTCTCTTGTAAATCGTGGATCCGTTATTTTTAAATATACAGGTATACCCGAGCCGTCAAGAGAGGCCTCGACATATTCTATAAGAGAGGCTGTAAATTTTATGCCCCGGTAAAGGCTGAACTCCACAGTAAAGCTTTTGTTCTCACTTTGTATGTAAGGTAGGTATGTGTCTGGTATAGTAAATATAATTTGAAGGTCGTGGGAGTCGATAATCTCAACGACTGTCTGCCCCATATTCACACGCTGATAGTTTTCTACCGAACGTTTTGCTATCGAACCGTCGTATGGAGCGCGCAGATAAGTATCAGTCATATTATTCTGCTGCGCCATGTAGTTTGACTTTGCCTGTTCATAGTTGGCCTGGGCGATCTCATATTCCTGTTGAGATACAGCCTGTTCCTCCAGCAATCTCTGATTTCTGGATAAAGTAGCCTGATTGGTTTCAAACTGAGCTTTTGCCGCATCAAGCTTTAATTGTATTTCCCGGGGGTCTATCTGAGCGATTAGATCACCTTTTTTTACTTTTTGACCGACAACAACAGGAAGATCTATAATCTGTCCTGATACGCGAAATGCGAGGTTGGCGTATTTTACTGCGTCAACCACACCCGAAAAATCTCTTTTAACTTCTTTTCGAAGTGTTACCTCCGTAACTTTTACCGGTCTTGTCGCTTCTTGTGATTCTTTATTTTTTGAGCATGAAAGCAAAAAACAAGAGAATAGTAGTAGTAATGGAGCATAGTTTCTTATCATAACCCCTATGTTTGTAATTGATTCTTATTTACTGAATGAAAAACAAACATTGTTTATGATTAGTTTAAGACTATGTTCAAAAGAAATATAAATTAACTTTAATCTTACATGAAATAAATAGTGCTGTTAACCCTTAAATAATAATACAAATCCAACTATAACAATAGCAACACCAGTCATACCATAAAAAATTCGCGCTCCTTTACGATTTAGAAACTGTACTATCATAGCGGCTCCGTTTGAGTTGAAAAACCAATCCCAATTAAACACAGATGCAGCTATGGCTATTACCCCAATAATAAGAAAAATGATAAAAACGATTAAATCCGGTGTTTCCATAATTTGTGATATAATAAAACAACCGACAGTAATATTATGCAATCTCGCAGATGCATAATTATTATTGTCGGTTGTTGAAATATTTTAATAATCAGTTATTCCATTGTAACAGTACGTGTACCATCCTCATTCTCACATATAGTGACATTGATAACATCCCCCGGTAGAATTTCCTCAATCTTTTCCGGCCATTCGATAAAGCAAAGGGCTCCGCTGTAAAGATAATCTTCATAACCGAAATCATAAGCTTCTTCAATCTTGTTGATTCTGTAAAAATCAAAATGATAAATAAGTTCAGATGTTCCCGAGCGGTATTCATTTACAATAGCGAATGTTGGGCTATTTATTACATCTTCTACACCAAGCTCTTCGCAAATCGCTTTAATAAATGTCGTTTTACCTGCTCCCATACTTCCGTGAAACGCAAAAACCGTATCCTGGTCTATCAGTTGTATAAATTCGCGCGCAGCTTCATTAATCGTATCAAGTGATTTTATCTCTATTTTATTCATAATTACATAATATTTAGCAACCCAAAGATAAACAAATTTTATTTGCTTTTCTTAGGCTCAAGCAGAATGAATGGTATAAGCATCTCTTCCATAGATATCCCCCCGTGCTGGAATGTATCTTTATAATAACTTACATAGTAGTTGTAATTATTAGGATACGCAAGAAAATCTCTATTTGACGCGAATATATACGTTGAACTAACATTTAGACTTGGTAATCCGAATTTTTCCGGTTGTTTAATCTCATATACTTGTTTTGGATTGTAGCTGA